>CADBSQ010000136.1 GCA_902797415.1 uncultured Erysipelotrichaceae bacterium
AGGTTTAATCTTCCTCTGTTATCGAAGTCTAATGCTTTAACTAGAATTTCGTCTCCGACTTTTACAACGTCTTCACATTTTTCGACACGTGAGGTATCTAATTTAGAAATATGTACTAGTCCTTCGCATCCTGGCCATAGCTCTACAAAACAGCCAAATTTTTCAACTTTTACTACTTTTCCAGTATAAATTTTACCTAGCTCAACTTCTCTTGTTACGTTTTTGATCATTTCAATTGTCTTATCGATTATAGCTTGGTTAGAATGATAACATACAACATGTCCCTCATCAGAGATATCTACCTTAACAGCGTCTTTATCATTGACAGTTTTAACGTTAGAAGCTTCCAAAATGATTTTTGTAATCATTTCTCCGCCCCTACCAATTACATCTTTGATTCTTTCTGGATTTATATCAAGCATACCAATCTTAGGAGCATAAGGACTTAATTCTTTTCTAGGCTCAGGAATGATATCCGCCATTACATCAAGAATTTTTAGTCTTGCCTTTTTAGCTTCGGTAAGAGCTCTGCTAAGTATTTCATTTGATACTTCCTTAATTTTAATATCCATTTGAAGTGCTGTAATACCATCTTTTGTTCCTGCTACTTTAAAGTCCATATCACCCATATGGTCTTCTAATCCTTGAATATCAGTTAAGATTTTATAGTTATCACCCTTACTCATAAGTCCCATAGCAATACCAGCAACTGGCGCTTTTATTGGAACTCCGGCAGCCATTAAGCTTAAACATCCAGCACAAATTGAAGCTTGTGATGAAGAACCATTACTTTCAAGTATTTCACTAACTACTCTTACAGTGTAAGGAAATTCCTCTTCACTTGGCATAACTTCTTTTAACGCTTTTTCGCCAAGTGCACCATGGCCAATTTCTCTTCTTGAAGGTGATGTATATCTACCAGTTTCACCAACTGAGAAACTTGGGAAATTATAATGTAGCATAAATCTTTTAGAATCCTCTAAACCTAATCCATCAAGTATTTGATGTTCTCCAAGTGCACCTAAAGTTGTTGTAGATAAGCTTTGTGTTTGTCCTCTTGTAAATAGTGCTGAACCATGTGTTCTTGGAAGTAAATCTATTTCACAAGATAGCGGTCTGATTTCATCAAGCGCTCTACCAT
Source organism: uncultured Erysipelotrichaceae bacterium (assembly GCA_902797415.1). Lineage (GTDB taxonomy): Bacteria > Bacillota_I > Bacilli_A > RF39 > UBA660 > RUG11867. Next base: position 1,142 of record CADBSQ010000136.1, read on the forward strand.
CAGGTCTAACTTCTTCTTCTAAGATTAAATCTCTAACAATGTTAGCTTCTAAATCGTCTAGGATAGTTCTACCGTCTTTTAAGATAGTATCTAACTCTTCATCTTCAGCATGACTTTCGCTAATTTTATCTATAATACTTGATTTAATTTCTTCGATCTTTTCACTTTTAGCAAGTTTATCTAAATCGCTAGTTATAGCTTCTTTTAATGTATCTTTTGCTAAGGATTCAACTTCTTCTTTTAAAGAAGAACTGATTTCTTTTAATTCAACTTCTATTTTAGGTTTACCAACTTCTTTAGTAATTTCTTCTTGAAAATCACACAATATTTTAATTGCTTCTTTGGCAATTTCGATTCCTTTTAAGCAGTCTTCTTCGCTTGCTTCTTTTGCATTAGCTTCAATCATACATATACCATCTTTGCCACCTGCAACGGTTAAAACTAATTCATAATTATCTAATTCTTCACTAGATGGATTAATAATAAACTCTCCATTTGATTTAGCTACCCTTATACCAGCAACTGGTCCATTAAATGGAATATCACTGATACATAAAGCTAAGCTTGATGCAAATAGTGCTGTTATTTCTGGTGAGTTGTCTGGATCAACAGATAGTATTGTATTGATTACTTGTACTTCATTTCTAAATCCATCATCAAACATTGGTCTAATTGGTCTATCAATTAATCTTGCTGCTAAAGTTGCTTCGCTTGTAGGACGACCTTCCCTTTTAATAAATCCCCCTGGTATTTTACCCACTGAATATAGCTTTTCTTCATATAGCACAGTCAAAGGAAAAAAATCAGCATTACTAGTTTTATTTGACATAACACTGCATGACAAAACAGCAGTTTCACCAAACTTAACAAATGCAGCTCCGTTAGTTTGTTTAGCCATTTTGCCTATTTCGACTTCTAACTTTTGACCGTAAAAATCTATATTAAATACCTTTTCCATAAATACCTCTTTCTTCTAAATAAAAAGACACTAAAAAAATATAGTGCCTTATTTTCTTATGTTTAATTTTTTAATTAATTCTCTGTATGCGACAACGTCATTCTTTTTTAGATAGTCTAGTAATTTTCTTCTTTTACCAACTTTCATTAATAGACCTCTTTTAGAATGGAAATCATGAATGTGAACTTTTAAATGTTCTGTTAAATCATTGATTTCATCGGTAAGAATTGCGATTTGTACTTTAGTATTACCTGTATCTTTTTCGTTTTTTCCAAATTCTTTAATTCTTTTTTGTCTGTCTTCTTTAGTTATTGCCATAATAATATCCTCCTTTATATTTATTATTTATATTAGAACCTAGTATGTAAGATGGAGTTCATACAAACCAAGTTTTAATTAAGCTTCGTATATACTAACCTTTTTCTTAGATTTTCCAAGTCTTTCGAATCTAACTATACCGTCAATTTTAGCATAAAGAGTATGATCTTTACCCATTCCAACGTTTGTTCCAGGATATATTTTAGTTCCTCTTTGACGATATAAAATGCTTCCTGCAGTTACTTTTTGTCCATCTGCAGCTTTCGCTCCAAGTCTTCTACCTCTTGAATCTCTACCGTTTTGTGTAGAACCTTGTGCTTTAACGTGAGCAAAAAGTTGTATATCAAGTTTCATAAAATTCATTATTTTCACGCTCCTTCTATTTTTATATTTTCAGGATAATTTTCTGATAAATCTTTTAATACATTTATCATATTAGTTAAAAGTTTTTTTGTTGTTTCATCATTTTTAAGTATTGTAATTTTAACTAGTCCTTTTTTAACTACATAC
>CADBSQ010000137.1 GCA_902797415.1 uncultured Erysipelotrichaceae bacterium
AACCATTCCGGGAGTTAAGCTAACTGCGTCTTTACCTTCTTCTTGATACCAGCCTTCACCTGCAATGCAGACTAACACTTGTCCCCCTCCCTTTGTTGCATGATGTATGTGCCAGTTATTCCTACAACCTGGTTCAAATGTTACATTACATAAACTTAATCCTGCATCATCTACTTTAGCTAACATGTTTAGATAGCTTTGACCAATAAAGTACTTAGCAAAATCAATATTTGGATTTCCTAAACCAAATATGTTTTCCTTTTCAAAATTGTTATTCATTTGTTTTTCCATTACACGACCTCCGTATACTTTTCAACTCTCATACTAAGATTATACTTTTCGCGAAGAGTAGCTATTTCTTTCATCATTTCTGATTTATGATGAATGTCTAAAGCCTTTTCATCCTTCCACTTATCGATTAACAGTACTGTTTCAGGATCATCCATAGGAAAAAAGTATTCGTATCTTAAATTACCTTCTTCTTTTCTAACTCTATCAACTATTCCACTTGATACCATTTCTTCAGCGAACTTTCGAGCATTACCATTTTCGCCTTTATAATAAATATTAATAATTAAACTCATAAGTTGCCTTCTTTCTAATTATTATTTAAAAATTCTTCTATAACCTTGTCATCATCACTAGCAGCAAATCTTTTACCATCTTTAATGTTTAGTTTAGAGTTATATTTTCTTAAAGAATTAACACTTTCTTCTATACCTGAACTTCCTGATGTACAAAAAGGTATAATCGTTTTATCAGAAAAATCATAAGTATCAAGAAGTGTTAAAATAATTTTAGGATTAGTTCCCCACCAAATTGGATAACCAAGGTATATGGTTTGGTACTTATCTATATCTATTTTATTTTCTATTTCTGGTCTTGCTTTATCATCGTTTTGTTCTCTATTAGCACGACAATCTTCATTATAATCTAAATCTTTGCTAGTATATTTTTCTTTAGGAATTATTTCAATTATATCACTGCCTGATTTAGAAGCAATTCTTTCTGCTATTTTTTTGGTTGTACCTGTTGCCGAAAAATAAAGTACTAAAGAAGTATCATTTCTCTTCTTTGTTTCGTTTACTACTTCTTTTTTTGAGCCACATCCAACCACAGTTAATAATACTATAGAAACAAATATTCCAACAATTACAATTTTTTTCATTAACTTATCCATGAAATGTATTCGTCTTCACTTTCTGCTCCCATAAATCTTTTACTACTAACAAAGCTTAAGTTAGGAAATCTTTCTTTTAAGCTAGTTAATGCTCCTTCGCTGCTTGATGAACCACTAGTTACAAATATATATATTTCTTTACCAGTTAAATCGTTTTCTTCTAAAAAACTATCGATAATAACAGGCTCTTTATACCACCATATAGGAAATGCTAAACAAATAGTATCATAATCACTTATAGGTGCAAGTGATTCTATTTCTACTTTCGCATTAGTGCTCATTTCTATAGATGATCTACTTTGTTTATTTGTCCAGTCTAAATCAGCACTTGTATACTCTATTTTGGGTTTAATTTCAAATAAATCTCCATCTACTACCTTTGCAAATCTTTCAGCAACTTTCTTAGTTGTACCAGATGCTGAAAAACAACATACCAATATTTTTTTCATTATAATCCCTCCTATATTTCAAATCTAACCTTTATATCTCCATTACCCAAATCATCAAGATTATCTATATGCCCTATTTTAGTGTAACTATAAGTTGTATCAAATGACTTATAAAATATAACTAAACAGTTATCACCAAAAAGCATAACATCACCCGCATTTATTCTTTTTGGGTTATATGGATTTGTTTTTAAATTTTTATCTAAATTAATATATTTTTCATTACCATTTAATTCACTCATATCTAAGTCTATTGGAAGCATACTTACAAACTCTTTTGCAGTTTCACTATCCTCTAGGTTTAATATATATTCTTTTTCCTCTATTACTACACTTACTGACTTAATATTATCACTTCTCTTCTCTACTTCATTTTTACTTTCAATCTTTTGGCTGTTACAACCCGTAATAACAAAAAGGAAAAGAACAATCAGTAAAATATATAAACTTGATTTTTTCATCTTTAATCACCAGTTTTCATATCTGTTCATCTTGTTTATATCTAATATTCTTTGCATATCTTCTTTAGATAATTCAAAATCAAATATATCAATGTTTTCTTTAATATGCTTGGGATTTTTACTACCCGGTACGGGAATATAACCTGCCTCTATTTGCCATCTAAGGATAATTTGAGCAGGAGTTTTATCATACTTTTTAGAAAGATCAGCAATAACAGTATTATCTAAACTTTCTAAAGTATTACCCCTTCCACCCAGTGGATACCAAGATTCAAGTACAATGCCGTATTTTTTAACGTAATCTTGTAAATCATTATTCTGGTAATATATATGGTTTTCATTTTGAATAACAGAAGGTAAAACCTTAGCATAACTTATAACTTCGTCTATAGATTCTTTCGTATAATAATTGGAAATACCTAATGCTTTTAGCCTGCCTTCTTCATAAAACCTTTCCATTTCTTTATACAAACCTTTATCATCAAAACCAGGTTCATGTATAAGAAGTAAATCTAAATATCCTATATCTAAATTATTTA
>CADBSQ010000138.1 GCA_902797415.1 uncultured Erysipelotrichaceae bacterium
AAAGTATGCACACGTTACATACTTTATTAATGGCGAAAGAGAAAAAGAATACAAAAACGAAGATCGAATATTAATTCCATCTTATAAATCAGTCAAAAATTATGATCAAAAACCAGAGATGAGTGCTTATAAAATAAAGGATGCAATAATTAATTCAATTAATAGTAATAAATATAATCTTATTATTGCTAATTTTGCAAATTCTGATATTGTAGGTCATACAGGAAATTTGCCTGCTGCCATAAAAGCTGTTGAACACCTTGATAAGTGTTTAGGTGAAATATTTAAAGTTACTCAAAAAAACAATTCAGTTCTTTTAATTACTGCAGATCACGGTAATTCAGAAGAAATGATAGATGTTATACATAATTTTGCCAACACAAAACATACTACTAACTTAGTACCATTATATATATATGGTATAGATGGTAAAAAACTTAAAGACGGAAAATTATGCGACATCGCACCAACTATTTTAGATATTATGGGTTATGTTAAACCAAAAGAAATGACTGGAAAAACACTATTATATTAAAAGCATTATCTATAGAAGATAACGCTTTTTTCTTTTATTGTATCGATAGTACTATTTTCCAAATAGATGTAATAAATATTTTTATTGTCAAATAAATTTGGATCAGTATCCATTAGATTATCGATTTTGTTTTTTTTCAAAAAATCTATGTCTTTCTCATAAAAAGAATCTAAAACTTTTACTGAATAAAAATTATTAAGAATTATTTCAAAATTGTTTTGTGAATTCCAAAAAGATATTTTTTCTTGCACTTTTTTTAATAAAGTTTCTACATCTATTGATTGATCAAGATTTTGCAAAGAATTTAACCCTATTAAGGAAAGACTTAACTTAGAGTGCTCCTTTTTTAATAAATCATCAATTCTGTCGTCTTCATCAAGGTTTGAAATTACTCCATATGACCAGTGAATTGGACTCTTACCTGCATACACTCCACGCAAATTATGATTTTTACAGATTAACCCTTCATAACAGCAATCCAAAGTCTCATCAAGTTGCATCCAAAAATCTACATCCAAAGACATTGTTTCATTTACTATTTTTGGTAAATTCACACATATTGTACCCTGATTAAATCTCTTTGCTTCTTTAATAAACTTTGTAAAAACAGTTTCATTCATTATTAAAAAACCATTGTCCAGTTTTAATAATTCCTCTGTTATATAACCAAATTTTTTATTTTCTAAATTGTCATTATTCAGAGAATATATTAACTTTGGATAAGTGGGTATTATGATATTATCACTTTCATTTGTAATTCCTTGTTTTTTCTGTTTAACCATTTCATATACAATGAATTCATCAACATCATTAGAGATACTATTTGTGTCGATTATAAAATGTACTTTAGGTACAAGACCATTTGAAGTCATAATTGTGTTTATTTGATAATAAATAGTTTGTATTCCAGATTTTATTTCTAAAAAAGTTTGGTTTTTAGCAATAGCATCGATAGACTGATTATCCACATGATCTCTTAAAATTGAATGATATATACTTGATTTTTTGTTATATGTGGGTGCAAAATAATCAAATAGGTCTTTAACGTTAATATAAATATCTCCTGTTTGTAAGCTAGAAACTGATGATATTATTTCTATGAGCACATTACATGCAGATTGAAAATTCTTAGGCTTTTCAATTTTTACACCATTTATAACTGTTCCATTTTGTAGTAAAGATTTTAAGTCAATATAAGAACTATCAATTATGGGTTCAGTAAAATATTCTACATTACAAAATTTAATATAATCATTTTGTTCAGCCTTTACAACGTTTTTCGGTAACAAAAGTCTATATGCTAAGTCCTTACTTGCTTCCCCAGCCATCAAATCACGTTGTCTATTTGCAACAAGATATCCTTCCTCTTTATAATTACCTGTTTTAAGAAGAGATAATATATTAGCATCAGTCGTATTTGTTTTTCTAATAATGGATCTTGTATATCTATAAATAATATACTTTTTGGCTAATTCATATTTTTTAAATTCCATTAATTTTTGTTCTATAATGTCTTGTATGTCTTCCACAAGCATTCTCTTCTTATTTAGTTTTTCTATATAAGATATTATTTTATTAATATCTTTTTGACTGATTCTTTTTTCTTCTGAAACTTCGTTATTAGCTTTACCGATTGCAATAATTATTTTATTTCTATCATAATCAACTATTCTACCATCTCTTTTAACAATTTTCATATTTCCACATCCACCTTAATTATATCACGTATAATGTTGAACATAAAGAGTTTTGAATTCTTTATGTTTCTTTGTTTACTTTCTTTTTAAAGAAAG
>CADBSQ010000139.1 GCA_902797415.1 uncultured Erysipelotrichaceae bacterium
CATAAATACAATATGTAATGGTTTGAACTGCGACTTTTATATCGCAGTTTTTTAAATAGTGAAATTTTTCTTTTTTAGTGATATAATTTATAAAAGAAAAAGGAGGAACAAAATTGTATAGATTACTTCCCGATATATATCAAAAAGATGTTTTTTCAATAGATTATGAAGCATTAAAAAATGCTGGTATCAAGGTTATATTATTTGACCTAGATAACACACTTGCTAGGATAGATGAAAACAAGCCTAGTCAAAACTTGAAAAACCTAATGGACCATATAAGAGCATTAAGCCTTATTCCTCTTATAATAAGCAATCAATCTAAAAACAAAATTGCACCATTTAAAGATGGTTTACTTGTAAGTAGTGCATTTCTTTCTTTTAAACCGCTTAAGTTTAAATACAAAAAAATCATGAGACAATATAAAGTAAAACCAAGCCAAGTAGCTGCCGTCGGAGACAGTTTATTCACTGATATCTTTGGTGCTAACAGACTAGGTATAACAAGCGTTTTAGTTGATTCTATGGGAAGTGTTGTACTTTTAAAAAAGTTACCTCGTTTTTTCGAAAACAGAATAATAGGCCACTATACAAGAAGAGGTGTTTTCGAAAGAGGTGTCTACTATGAATAAATGTCTTGGATGCGGAAAAACTCTTCAAAGCACGGACAAAAACAAAGATGGATACGTTCCAAACCTTGATAAAGAAGTTATTTACTGTCAAAGATGTTTTAGACTAAAACACTACGGGGAAAGCAAAAAACTAAAAACACCAAAAACCGATAGCGAAATCATTAACTATGTTAATAAGCATGCTAAAGAAGTTTTTTTTATCACAGATTTTATTAACATAAACGAAAACGTTATTAAACTATACAAAAAGATTAACGTAAAAAAATCATTAATTGTAAATAAAAGTGATATAATTCCTAAAAATATAAGCTTAGAACAAATTAAAAAGTACATAAGCACTATATTTAAAATAACTGATGATATTATATTTACAAACAAAAAAAGTAATTTAAATAACTTAGTAAAAAAACTTTATAAAAAAGAAGTTTACTTTTTAGGAAGTTCTAACAGTGGTAAAAGTACAATCATTAATAAATTACTTATTCTAGATGGTAAAAATAAAATTCTTTCAGAAAGTTTTAAAGAAAATACAACCCAGGAATTCATGAAAATAAACTTTAAAAACTTTTGCATATATGATTCACCAGGGTTTTATGTTGGGGCTTATGAGTTAAATAAATTAACAAATATAAATGATGAAATTAAACCTATAAGCTATAGGATTAATACTTATTCAGTTTTTTCCATCAATGATAAGATTAAACTAATGATAAGTGGTAAAACAAACGTTGTGTTTTATTTTAGCAAAAATGTTAAAATTAATCGAAATAAGAAAAAAATCGATGGTAGCATTATAAATATTCCAAGTAATTCAGACTTGGTAATCCTAGGATTAGGTTTTATTAAATTTACTAATGCTGCATCCATATATATAGATGATTCTTTAAAAGAATATGTAATAGTAAGAAAAAGCATAACGGGTGGTAAGTTTAAGGGGGAGTAAAATGAGTAAAATAAAATTAATGAACGAATCTTTAGCAAATAAAATTGCTGCTGGAGAAGTAATCGAAAGAATTGCTAATGTTGTAAAAGAATTAGTTGAAAACAGTATTGATGCTGGCTCAACCAATATAACAGTTAATCTTTTAGACAGCGGTAAAACAAAGATAGAAGTCATTGATAATGGAAGTGGTATGGACAGAAGCGATGCTAAGCTATGTTTCTTAAGACATGCAACAAGTAAAGTATATAATGATGATGATTTATTCTTCATAAATACTTTAGGCTTTCGAGGCGAAGCTCTGGCTTCTATTGCCAGCGTCAGTGAAGTTATTCTAAACACGTATGATGGTAAAGAATCCACTAGCATAACCATAAAGGGAAGCAAAATCATAAGTACCACTGATGGTCAAAAAAGAAAAGGAACTCATATAAAAGTCAATAAACTTTTTTATAATACACCAGCGAGACTTAAATATTTAAAAAGTGACCGAAGTGAATTAAATCTAGTCGTTTCATATATAGAAAAACTATCACTAGCAAATCCTAAAATATCATTTACACTCACAAACAATAATCAAACACTAATTAAAACCAGTGGCAAAAACCTATTAAAAGCAATTAATGAAATATATGGTTTAGAAATATCAAAAAATACCATTCCTATTCATCTATCAAGTGATGATTATGATATAGATGGTTTTATTTGTAAACCAGAGATACTTAAAAAAAACAAAAATCATATGCATGTTTTTATTAATGGAAGAGTTATTAAAAACTTTGAATTATTAAAAACAATAGATGAAGCTTATCATACTTATAAGCCTGATGGCTTTTATCCAGTAGTTTTTATAAACATTTTTACAGATCCTAGTTTAACTGATGTAAATATTCATCCAACCAAACAAGATATTAAAATAAGTAAAATGGCTATACTCAAAACAGAAATAAGAGATTCTATTAAAAATGCACTATATAGCGATAATTTAGTTTCATCTCCTTTAAAATTCGAAGAAACATTAGAAAGCAAATTACCTATAAATCTTTTTGAGGAACCATTTGAAGAAACAAAAGAAGTAGAACTAGTCAAAAGAGAATACACTGCATTTTCAGATTCAACTTTTAAAGTAGAAGAACAAAGTGAATTTGATTTTAAAAGTATAAATGAACAAATAAGAAAAATTGAATTATATCCAGTAGGTATCGCTTTTGGAACATATATTATCGCAGAAAATAAAGAGGGCATCTACTTAATTGATCAGCATGCCGCTCAAGAAAGAATTAACTATGAAAAAATACTAAGAAGCTTTCTTAAAAATGAACAAATAGATATGTTAGTCCCTATAACAATGGAATTATCAACTTCCGAATATGATATCGTTATGAAAATGAAAGATAAACTTATTGAAATGGGCTTTAACATAGAACCATTTGGTCCAAACACAATAAAAATAGATTCTCATCCTACCTGGGTTAAAGAATCCAAAGAAAAAGATACAATCAAAGAAGTAATAAACGTCCTAACTGAAGAAGAAAAAAACTTTGATGCATTAAAGTTTAATGACAAAGTAGCAGCAACAGTAGCGTGTAAGGCCAGTATAAAAGGTAACTCAAGAATCACACTAGATGCAGCAAACTTTATACTAGAACAACTAGTACTATGTGATAACCCCTATAACTGTCCGCATGGAAGACCAACGATTATAAAATTTACTATATATGAACTAGAAAAAATGTTTAAAAGAAGTATGTAGCAAAGGAGTAAAAAAATGAACGTAGTAACAAAAAAAATAAATAATTACGAAGCAGTAATCTATAAAACTAAAAAATATACAACTATTCACCTAGATTATATATTTTTAAATGAATTCACACATAGAAATTTTATCATATTTGACTTATTAAATAGATACATGCTTAACACAAACAGTAAATATAAAACCAAAAAAGAAATAGATGAATTAATATCAAAATACTATTCCTTTTATATACAAACAAGGGTAGAGAATTATACAGATGATTTAATCATTACACTGTCAATAGAACTAATCAATCCAAAACTAGTTAAAGATGATTACTTTGATAAACTAATTAAAGAATTACATACATTAATATTCAAACCAAACTTTAAGGACGGTAAGTTAGATAAAAAGACGATTACTACACTTAAAAAAGAAATGATAAATGAGTTCGAATCTAAAAAAACAAATATTTTTAGACAAGCAAGAGAAGACTTTCTTAATAGTGTTTTTAAGGACACATTTTATACAAGGCTGCAATGCTCATTAGACGAATATAAAGATATTATGAGTAACATTACTGATAAAGATATTATTGATACATATAATACTTTAATTAATAAATCATTTAAAAGACTATATATCCTGGGTGATATAACTAGTGATAATTTAGAGTCTTTGAAAAAAATCAAATTTAAACATATTACAGATAAAGAACCTGTATTCAATAAGGTTCAGATAAAACCAATTAGTGATTATGTCGAGTTCAAATTTAAAGGTGAAGAATCTACTATTAAAAGTTTATATGAAGTTAAAGATTATAATAAAGAAGATGAATTTGCCTTACTATCCATTTCAAAAATACTTAATAGCAGTGGAAGAATACTACAAAGAGTATTTAGAAACGACTTAAAAATTGTTTATTACTCAGGCGGGTATATAAATATGAAACTAGGATATCTTGTTATAGAAGCCGATATCGATGCCAAAAACAAAGATATATTTATAGATGGTTTGGATAAAGTTTTTGCTGAATTTAATAATAAAGAACTTGTTGAAGAATCTCTTCAGTCATATAAAGACCATTTAAAAGATACTTTGTATATATTAGATGAAAATAAATTTGGTGTTAAATTTAATTTCCTAGATAAATACTTATACAATGATTATACTTATGAAGAATTATATGAAAATATTAAAAAAGTAACATATGAAGATATAATGCGGGTTATAAACAAACTCGAAAGGAGGATAATACATTTTGCCAACGCAACAGACAATTAAAAATATTATATTTGATTTTGGATGTGTTATTATTAAAGCTGATTTTAAGGCTCTATCAAAGAAGTATTCTAAAAGTGCTGAGGAAGAACAATTTATTTATGAAAATATTTTTAACTCACCAGAATGGACTAAATATGGTCTTATAGATTCTGGGTTAATAACCTTTGAAGGTGCTGCTCAAACAATCAATGATAGAACAAATAATTCCCATGAAAAATTAGTTAACTATGTATTAGCAAACGTTCAAAATATGTTTATATACAACGATGATATACTTGATATCATCAAAAGTTTAAAAGAAAAAGGTTATAAAATATATCTTTTATCAAATATTAGTAAAAAGGTTTTTTCATCATTTAGAAAAGATTTAGAACCATTATTTGATGGATTAGTTCTATCATATGAAATACATAAAATAAAACCATATGACGGAATATATAAGTATCTTTTAGATACCTTTAGTATTAACCCAGAAGAATCCTTGTTTATCGATGATAATAGAAGTAATGTAGAGGCAGCAAAAAAGTTTAATCTAAACGCTGAGAAATCAAATAAAAATGATATAAATAATATTAAACAAATCCTAAGTAAGTGGGGGTGCCTATGAAAGAATTTAAAAAATACATACTAGATAATAAAGTTAAAGTTTACTTATATAGTGATAAAAATTTAAAAAGAACTTATGCTTCTTATAATGTTAAATTTGGTTCTAGTGGAATATATAATGATATTTATTATAAAGGGGAGAGAAAAACCTTACCATTTGGTTTAGCTCACTTTTTAGAACACACTTTAATTGAACATTCAATGTATGGTAATTTATTCGAACAATTCTTAAAAGAAGGCTATGAAACTAATGGTATAACCTATGATGAATTAACAACCTTTTATTTTTTAGGTCTTCATAATGTTAAAGAATCGATTAAAAAACTCATCTACATGATTGATAAACCGGTCTTTACTAAGAAAGATGTTGAAGAAGTTAAATATGCCGTAATCGATGAATTAAAAGCGAAGTTTGACAGTGAAGTATCAGTACTATTTTCTAAAAATAAAAGAGACTCTTTTAGTAGTATTGAACTTAGTCATGAGTCTAACAACCAATTAGGAAGCGTTGAATCAACACAATCTATATCATATGAAGATGTTCAAATGGCATATGATGCTTACTACTACAATGCAAATAAAACCCTTGTAATCGCTGGAAACTTTGATGAAAAAGAAATGCTTGAATACTTAAACGATATATATAAAGAAATTCCTATACACGAAAAACAAATAGAAGAAGTAAAACATGAAAACTTAGATGATATAAGATGCTCATTTAGCATTATCCCATGGAAAACACCAACAGTAGATGAAGTGCTTGTTACATACAAGATACCTAATACATTCAAAATTAATAAAGCACTTCTAAGTGATTATTTATACATGTTTAATGAATTAGTAATTGAACCAGATAGTGATTTTATAAAAGACCTAATCAACAAAGATCTACTTAGTAATACAATAAGTGACTCAATAGATTTCATCACTATAAATAATAAAGAATATATTTTAATGCAATATCTATTTAAAAGTAAAAACTATGAACAAACATTAAAACGCTTTGAAAAAGAACTAACAAGTAAAAAGTTATCTAAAAAAAGATTTTACCAAATAAAAAAGAATATTTTAGTTGAAGCCTTAAAAAAGCGAGACTTTATTTATAATGAGTTCTTTCGCTTTCCATATAAGCTATACTTTACTGATAAAATAGACAGTACTAAGAATATAGAGAAAATGGAATTTGATCAGCTTATTAGTATTATAAATAGTATAAAATTTAATAAAAAAATAGTTACTCTTTTAAGATATGATGAAAAAAAATAGTAAAGATTTACAAAAAAAAGCATAATTTATGCTTTTTTTTAATAAAGTTCTTTATTTTTTGATTATTTTAGATTATACTTAAGAAGGTGAAGAGTGTGGAAAACGAAGAAAATAAGACAAATAGTTCTAAAAGATATAGAATAACATTTATAATATGTGTATTATTGTTATGTGCAACTATTATAAGTGTTTTTAAACTAAGTGACTTTATAAATAAACCAAATACTTTGTTTAAAGCAACTGTTGACGAAGTATTCGATGATTTTAATAAAACAATGACTACTATTAACAATAATAGATTATATACAATCATAGATAAAAATAAGGTTAACATAGATACAAATCTTAATGTAGAGTACAAGACTAAAACAGAATCTAATAAAGAGTTAGAAGAAAAAATTAAAGATGTATCATTTAAAATGAACACCCAGTTTGATAAAAAATTAAACTATATGATTTCTTCTTTATCTCTAACTAAAAAAGAAGAACCTTTAACAACAATTAACTACATTAAGAATAATAACCTTTATTATTTAAAGATAGACAAAGTACTAGACAAATATATTGAATTAGATAATTCATCAATAGATTTTTCACAAATAAATGCTAATGAAAATATACTGTTTGGAGACATTGTAAAAGGTTCATTTAGTGACATTATTAAAGATGAAAGATTTCAAAAGAGTGAAAAAGTATTATATGTAAACAACAAAAAATTTGATTGTAATGTAAGCGCTTATACTTTTAATGGAAAAGAGATTCAAACTCTTTTAGAGGATATCAAACAAAGAATAAAGGATAATAAAAACACTTTATCTTATCTTTCAAAATTGTATAATTTAAATGAAAAAGACTTTTTAAGTAAACTTGATAACAAAATAAAAGATTTAAACCTATCAGAAAAAGATCAAATAACATTCTCAAGTTATACCGAGAAGGGTAATGATCAAATAATTAGTTTTGTTATTGAAACAAACACAGACAAACTTTTTAAAAAGTTCACCTATAGTAAAGCAAGTGGGTACTCTTTAATAGATTATCAATCTAAAACAGATACCTTCACTGTAGAAGTAAAAACTAAGAATGATAAGGAAATAATTAAATATCAAGATACAGTAAATACTATTATTTTAGAAGTAAAATCTATTCTTAATAAGTATAAAGGTACCGTTACTATAATAGATTCTAAAACAAGAGAATCTAAGGTTAATGGAAACTTTAATTATGAAGTAAATAACAAAATAAATAGTATAAACTTAGATTTATCATTAAACCTTTATACAGATTCATTTAATGATAATTATGTAGTTAATTCTAAATCAGTAATAACTAAAACAGATGAGATTAAAAAAATGGATGTTAAAGACTTTGATAAAAAAACTTCCTTAACAGGAGAAGATTTGGATAAACTTTATAAAAAAACATTAGACATTATTAAAAAGTCTTAAAGTAATGATTATTATTTCATTACTTTTTTTATTTAAAAATTCTTGATAACTAATTATAAAGTATAGTACAATGTACTTATATAGGATCACATAAAAGAGTCACAAATTGGTCCTAAAAGAAAGGACTTTTTCTATGAGATTAGATAGTAATAAAAGATTAGCAATTTTTATAACAATATTTACAATAGTGCTTCTAGCAGGTTTAACCTACACCTATTTTTCGGCAAGTGTATCAAATACAAACAATGAAAAGATACAAACAAGTACAGCGACAATGTCTTTAGAATTTGATGATGGTGACAATGGAGTAAATGCTACTTTAAATTTAGGAGAGTCTA
>CADBSQ010000140.1 GCA_902797415.1 uncultured Erysipelotrichaceae bacterium
ACTACATATGAAATAGTAGAAGGTTACATAAACGCCAGTCTCATAGATATGCATTACAAATATGGAAACCTACAGTTCGTTCGTAAAAACAAACCAATGGAAATTAAAAGATTAGCAAAATAAAGTGATTCTTATCACTTTGTTTTTTTTATAAAATTTGATACAATATATTAAAGGATTGATAATATGAAAGATAAATTAATAAAACTTTTAAAAAGTGAAATAAATGCATTAACCACAGAAGAGATTGTATCAAAACTAAATCTTAATACTGATGAAATACTCGAAGTACAAAAAATACTTAATGACATGGTTCAAAAGGGTGAGATTTACTATACAAAAAAAGGTAAGTATATTCTATTTGAGAATTGTCGTGATTTAGAGATAGGTGTTTTGGATGTTAATAAAAAAGGATTTGGTTTCCTTCTTATGAAAGATAAAGAAGATATTCATATTGAGCGAAAATATCTAAATGGTGCTATCGATAAAGACAAAGTTATTGTTGAAATAATCGGTAGAGGTGAAAAGCCTGAAGGTAGGGTTTTAAAAATAGTAGAGAGAAACTTAAATAATTTAGTGGGAGAAGTTTATAAAGAAAAAAATAAATTCTTTCTTAGGCCTGAAGATAAGAGAAATATAACAATAGAACTAAGTGATAAAACAACAAAAGATGTAGTAGAAGGAACCATCGCTGTAGTAAAAATATATAAAGAAGTTAGAGAAAACTATTATTTAGCGGACATAACAAACATCGTTGGTCATAAAGACGATGCTGGAGTTGATATTTTAACTATCGCTTATAAACATGAAATCTTTCCAGAGTTTAGTGATGCTGCTATGAAGCAAACCGAAGAGATCGAAAACGAAGTAAATGAAAAAGAATTAGGTGGTAGAAGAGACTTAACTGGAGAAATGATCTTTACAATCGATGGTGATGATACAAAAGATATAGATGATGCTATAAGTTTGAACATGGAAGGTGGAAACTATGTACTTGGAGTGCATATCGCTGATGTTTCACACTACGTTACAGAAGGATCACCTTTAGATGAAAATGCTAAAGAAAAAGGAACTAGTTCCTACCTAGCAGATACAGTTATTCCAATGTTACCACACAAATTATCTAATGGAATATGTTCTTTAAATGAAGGCGTAATTAGACTAACTCAAAGTTGTGTCATGACTATAAATCATCAAGGTAAAATTATAGATTATGATATATTTCCTTCTTATATAAAATCTCGTAAGAAAATGACTTATAAAAATGTAAATGAAATACTTATGAGAAACAACGTGCCAGAAGGATATGATGAATTTAAAGATAAACTAATAAAAATGAATGAACTGGCACATATTCTTCGTAAAGAAAAATCTGATCGGGGTTATATAGATTTTGATATTGATGAGCCTAAGATTATTTGTAACGAAGAGGGCAGATGTATTGATGTTCAAAGAAGACTTAGAGAAGATGGTGAAAAACTAATCGAAAACTTTATGATTGCAGCTAATGAAACAATTGCATCACATCTTTCTAATATGGAATTACCTTCTTTATACAGAGTTCATGATAAACCTGATGAAGAAAAATTACAAAACTTTGTTAAAATTACTTCTGCACTTGGTTATCCATTAAAGGGTAAAGTTAAAGCAGAAAGTCCTAAAAATATTCAAGAGTTATTGGTACAGCTTAAAGACAAACCAGAGATCAACATGTTATCAGAAATACTACTTCGCAGTATGAAAAAAGCTAAGTATCAAAGTGAAAACATAGGGCACTTTGGACTTGGTTCTAAAGCTTATACCCACTTCACTTCTCCAATAAGACGCTATCCTGATTTAATAATACATAGACTTTTAAGAACATATCTATATGAAAATAAAATAGATAAAAAGACGGTAAGCTATTATGAAAACCTATTACCTTCTTTAGGAGACTTATCAAGTGAAAGAGAAGTAAAAGCAGTAGAAGCCGAACGTGAAGTTGATTCAATGAAAATGGCTGAATATATGGAAGGACATATTCTTGATGAATTTGAAGGAAGAATATCTGGCCTTACAAACTTTGGATTCTTTGTTGAACTAGATAACTTAGTAGAAGGATTAGTACATCTTTCAACACTAACAGATGACTATTATGCCTTTGATAAAGACTTAATGGAAATAATAGGTGGAAACTCCAAGAAAAAATATAGACTAGGTGATAAAGTTAGAATCAAAGTCGTTGGTGCTAATAAGGAAAACAAAACTATCGATTTTGAACTTGTTGATGATTACAAAAAAAATAATTAACTAAATATAAAAATAATAATTAATAATAATTATGAAACTTAAGCTTAACGTTTAAGTTTTTTCAGCCCCTTTAAAAAAGGCAAAACAACATATATAAGAAAGTGAGACAAAATGAAAAGAATAGACATGAATAAAGTAGCAGCAGTTTTTATAACAGTTTTATCTGTAATGGTATTAGGGGGTATTGCTTATGCCTTCTTTTCAGCCAATATATCAAATATAAATAATGAGAAAGTACAAACTAAGACAGCATCAATGTCACTAGCATTTGCTGATGGAGATAACGGTGTAAGTGGATCTTTAAACTTAGGACAGTCTCTTATTAAAAAGTTTACTTTAGAAAATACAGGGACAACTGATGCTTATGGTAAAATTAATTGGCATAATTTAGTAAATACATATACCGATAATAGTTTAACTTGGATACTTGAGCAAAGTGAAACAGAAGATGGAACCTATGTACCGGTTGCTAGTGAAAAAGTTCCAACCTCAAGTGCTGAAATTACTGAAGAGTTAAAAAATGGATTATTAGTTCCAGTAAATAGCAAGTATTATTATAAGTTAACGATTACTTTAAATAACTTAGATGAAGATCAAAGTGGTGATATAGATGCCATTATGCATTCAAATTTTAGCTTAGAATCAGGCTCTCAGTCTGGAGTTGATAAGATTCAAGGTTTAATGCAAAATCCTGATAGATCTACTAAATCATCATGTACAAATACACTAGCATATGATGGAACGGTTGATAATAATCTTCGTTATATTGGAGCAAATCCATGCAATTATGTTTCATTTAATAATGAATTATGGAGAATAATTGGAGTAATGAATAACGTGGATGATGGAACAGGGAAAAAAGAAGCAAGAATAAAACTAGTTAGAAGTACTTCACTTGGAAATTATTCGTGGGATACATCTAGCTCTACTATAAACAACGGTTGGGGAGTAAATGATTGGTCTAAAGCTGATTTAATGAAGGAGTTAAATACCGATTATTTAAACACTCTTTTTTCTGAAAACCAAACCTGGTATAATGGACAAAATGATAAAAAAAGTGCTGTCTTTGATATTACAAAAGTCCTTGGAGTAGATGCACAGCGTTTAATTAGTGATGCGGTGTGGAATCTTGGTGGCGCTTCTAGTAGTGCATTTAATGCAAGTGCGTTTTACTCATATGAAAGAGAAAGCGAAGT
Source organism: uncultured Erysipelotrichaceae bacterium (assembly GCA_902797415.1). GTDB lineage: Bacteria > Bacillota_I > Bacilli_A > RF39 > UBA660 > RUG11867. Next base: position 3,486 of record CADBSQ010000140.1, read on the forward strand.
GTGGGGAAGCGTATCAGGACAAGTATGCGCTGATGAAGCATGTCCAAGGGAAGCTTCTTGGACCGGAAAAGTATCATTAATGTATCCAAGTGATTATGGATTTGCCGTAGGAAATAATAATAGAAATGCTTGCTTAGAAACAAGTTTAAATGCATACAATAATAACAATTGTCATACAGACAACTGGTTATACAATGGAACATCTAAATGGTTATTAACCCCAGGATCTAATTATGACCGTTATGCCTTTGCTGTTGATAAATCAGGATATATTGACACCCGTAGTACTTATTATAACAATCGTGATGTTTTACCAGTCGTTTACTTAAAATCAAATGTATCTATAACTAGTGGAACCGGTTCACTAGAAAAACCATATGAATTGAAATAAAAACATTGATTTTCACCACTTAATACCATATAATGGTATTGAGAGGTGAAAATATGATAATTACAAATGCCCAAGTAAAGAATAATTTACATTCCTACTCCAATAAAAATAATAAAATAAGTAGAGATATAAAAGAAAAGCGTCTATTTAAAATAATAACAGGTCTATATGAAACTACTCCCGATACACCAAGTTATTTACTAGCATCCAGCATATATGGACCATCTTATATCTCTTTTGAGTATGCTCTTTCCTATTATGGCTTAATTCCTGAAAGGGTAGATGTCGTAACTAGCGCAACTTTTAATAAGAAAAAGAAAAAGCTTTATAACACACAATTTGGTGTATTTACATACAGAGATATTCCTCCTCTTGCATATCCCGAGGAGGTACTATTAAAATCTGAAAATAATTACTCCTTTCAAATAGCAACTAAGGAGAAGGCGCTTTGTGATAAGTTATATACATTAAAACCCATAAATAATTATTCTAATTTGATGAACATTCTTTTTAATGATTTAAGAATTGACAAAGAAGAATTTAATAGATTAA
>CADBSQ010000141.1 GCA_902797415.1 uncultured Erysipelotrichaceae bacterium
CAAAGCAAAATGGTCAAAGAAGACGAAATAAAATTCAACGCAAATAAATCCTATAATAACTATAGCGAATTAGAAAAAACAATATCCGCGAAAAATAAAACACAAAAGAACAATGATTCTGACAGGTTTAAGGAAAGAATTAAAAAAATATTGAGATTTTAAAGTTTTAAATGATTTAACTTTTTAAACTTTAATTAATAAATAAAGATAATTTTTAATTTTAAGAGTTTTTTAATTTCAAATTTTTTTCAAAAAATAAAATTTTAGTTCCTAACAAAAATTTTGTTATAAATCATTTATGCTAAAAAATCAAAAAAAGTTTTGTAAACACTAAAATTTAAACAATGTAAAAAAAAAATGGGGGAATAATTAAATAAGTTTGTAAAAATTTACCAATTTTTAAAAAAAAAGTAGTAAATAGGATCTGAACATCCTATTCACACTTAATATTATTTTAAATATTAATCAGATTCGATTTCATCAATTAATTTTTGAAGGGTCATAGTATTTAATTTAATTAATTCAAAGTTATTACGATTATCTACTAAAACTTTAAGTTTCTCCATTTTTTCTTTAATCCTCTGCTTATCATATATTAACATATTGTTGCTTGAACTTTCTATAAGATTACTTGCTTTTAAAATGACTTCTTCAGCATCGTTAATAATATCTTTTCGTTTACTCTTTTCTCCATAATTTTTCAAAAGGTTTTCATTGTTTAAACTTGCATTTTTAATTTCTTCAGCAGACATACGATTACTTGAATCAAAAGTTGCAGATATCTCAGCCCCAGTACTACGTTCAATTGCAGACAGGTCCATTATTCCATTTTCATCTACTTTTAAAGTAACTTGAATTGCTACTTCACCCTTTGGTTTCATTGGAAGATTATGTAATGTGATTCTTTTAAGACTATGATTTTCGTTTGCAAAAATAGATTCCCCTTCAACTATTTGAATATTTGCACTTGTTTGATTATCAATCACTGTAAAAGTTTCAATAGTTTTCTCAGCTGGAAGAGAAACATTTTTTGGAATAAGTGGTTCAGAATATTTTTCATTGTCTACGAGGCTTAATGTTAAAGTATTAATTTTTCTTACAGAAATTGGTCCTCCTAAATATATAGCCGCACCTTCAGCGACACATAACATCGGATCAATACCCTCTGAAGCGGATTTTCCTAAAATTTTTTCAATACTTTCCCTTAAAAAAGGCATTTTAGTAGGGCCTCCAACAAAAACTAAATAGTCAATATCTTCTTTAGTTAATCCTGCATCAGAAAGTGCTTTCATAACTTCCTTTTTACTGACTTTTATAACTTCCGAAGATAACTCATTTAATTTAGACCTATTTACTTCAACATCTAAATTAAACCGTTGGCCATCATCAGTCATAACAATAGAAGGTATATAGACATTAGCATTTTTAGTGCTTGACAACTCTATTTTAGCTTCTTCGGCTTTATTATACAAATCACTAATAGGATCATAACCCTCATCTTCATAATCTTCAAGATTTAAACCAGTTTTTTCTTTAAATTCATCCTTAATATAATCCCTCAATTGTAAAGTGATTTCTCTACCACCAATAGGAGCATAACCAGTACCAAGTGTTTCAAGTTTGGAACCATTAAATGACCCAATAGTAATATCTAAAGTGCCTCCCCCCATATCAAATACTAAGATATTTCCTCGGATATTTTTATTGACACTGTAAGTCAAACATGCAGCAGTAGGTTCCTCAACAAGGGCTTCTACTTCAAAACCGGCAATTTTACCAGCTTCCATAATAGCATTTTTAGCATCATCATTAAAACCAACAGGTAGAGTGAGAACTGCCTTATTAACAGATTGATGCAAATAAGCTTCAGCATTATCTTTTATGTGACCATACAAAAGAGCAGCAATCTCCTGAGGACGTCTCTCTTCTCCATTAAATGTAGTATAATCATTATTACGTATATCTAATTTGAATTCGGAAGCAGTGTTCTTCCTATTACTCGCCATTTGCCTTTTTGCATAATGCCCTATTAACAAATCACCATTTTCATTTACTGCAACAACACTAGGAAAATAATCATAACCCAATGCACTAGGAATTATTTCACATTTTCCATCTCTATAAATACAAGCTGCAGAATTTGTAGTTCCAAAGTCAATACCAATTACAATATCTTCATTACTCAAATTAATACCACCTAACAA
>CADBSQ010000142.1 GCA_902797415.1 uncultured Erysipelotrichaceae bacterium
AAAATACATTGGCATTTAGTTTATTTTTTTCAAGTCCTTTTTTTGTTAGTTCTAAAGCTCGGTTGTTAACATCAATCATATCCACCTCAGCATCTTTATTATTCTTTAAAATATAAAAACCTACAGGGCCTGTTCCACAGCCCATATCAAGTACTTCATTTGTATTTATATCGTCTAAATTTTCAAGCATTAATCTCGTACCAAAGTCTAACCCTTTTTTATTAAATACTCCATTATCAGTATAAATATAAAAAGAAGTATTTTTAACTTTTACAAATATTTCATTTATATCACTTTTTAAGTTTGTATTGTTTTCAAAGTATTGATTCATTTGCTTCACCAACTTAATTTTAACAAAAAAATAATTGTAAAACAATAAACTTGAATAAGAAATAAACAAATAGTATAATTAATTTAAGAAAGGGTGGTTATATGAAAAGTAAATTTAATATGACTAAGGAAGACAACATATTTTTTGCCAAAAGAAAGCTTGTGGATAATATCTATAAAAGTGCTAATTTAGAAGGTATTGCCATAACTTTTGCAGATACTTATTCATTTATTCATAATGTCAATACTGGTAATATTTCTGTAGATAATATGCTTAAACTTAAAGGTTTAACAGATGCGTGGGAGTATGTTTTAAAAACTATAGATGATAAACTTACAATAGATTATATTAAAAAGATACACTTTGAAGTTTGTAAAGGACAAAGCATAGAAAATCTAGGAGAATTTAGAAAAAGAGGTGTTGGTATAACTGGTACTAACTGGAGACCTAAACTTCCGCAAGAATGTAATTACGATAAGGAATTAGAAGATATTTTAAATAATAGAAATAAACTTGAAAGATGTATTGATTTATTTTGCTGGATACAAAGAAGTCAAATGTTTCAAGATGGTAATAAAAGAGTAGCAAATCTTATTGCTAACAAAGAAATGATCAGACTCGGTCAAGGCATAATCGCTGTACCAGTTGAAAGAATTAACGAATATATTACAAAATTAATTAAGTATTACGAGACAGGAGATAATACAGATTTAAAAAGCTGGTTATATGAAACAAGTATAGATGGTATTGATTAATTTATGCCTTTTTTTATTTACTTATTTATTGTATAATACTTAAAGAGAAAAAATTAGGAGGATGATGAAATGGATTTGATTTTAAAGAAAGCTTTATTACAAGAAAAAAAGACAAAAGAGCAATATTGAACTTATTGCAAGTGAAAATTTTGTATCAAAGGATGTATTAAAACTTCAAGGCAGTATAACAAGTGGTATAAGGCTTGGCGCTCCAGCAATGACTACACGCGGATTTAATGAAACTGACTTTTATGAAATAGGAGTTATTATTTAGAAGCGCTTAACAATTATACTGATGAAAAAATAATGAAAAAGATTAAACAAAAAACCTTAAATATGACAAAAGAATACCCATTATTTTATTAACAGGGAGGTATAAAATGACTAATTGGGATATAGAATATTTGAAATTATGTAAAGAAACTTTAAAAAACGGGGTAGAAGTGGAAAATAGGACTGGAGTAAACACAATTAAAATTCCGTCTTATAATTTAACTTTTGATTTATCAAAAGAATTTCCGATTTTAACAACTAAACAGCTTTTTTACAAACATGCCATTAAAGAAATGCTTTGGTTTTGGCAAATGCAGTCAAATAATGTCAAAGATCTTCATAATATAGGCGTTCATATATGGGATGAATGGATGATTGATGATGATGGTATTTATAGAATTTATGAACCTTACGGAGAATATGATCCAGAAAGAGAAGTTGAAGTAATCGATCCACTAAGTGTTCCGATAGATGATCCATTTGGGTTGACTCACAAATTTAAAGTTAAAAGAGATGAAAAAGGAAATGTTTTAAAAGCTAAAGGTATTATCGAAGGTAAAACAATAAAAGCAGCAAAATGGTATGGGAAAGAATATGCTGGAACTATTGGTACTGCTTATGGGTTTTTAATAAAAAGATATAAACATACCCAAAACTTAATTCAAGCCATAGAAATGTGTAAGACTGGCCAAAACGATCGAAGAATAGTTAAAAGCTTATGGCAAGACGAGTTTTTAAGGACAGCTGTCTTACCATCATGTGTTTGGTCAACTGAATGGGACGTAACTGGCGACACACTTAACTTAATTATTCACCAAAGAAGTTGTGATATTCCGCTAGGACTTCCTTTTAACGTAATACAGTATGCAGTCTTTTTAGCGATGATTGCTCAGGTTACAGGTCTAAAACCAGGAAAAATAAGTTATTCTATTAAAGATGCTCACATATATGTAAACCAGGTAGAAGGCATTATTACTCAAATTAATAGAGAAAAAAGATACAATCAATTAAAAAAACTTAAAGAAGAACTACTTAGGCTAAATGCAGCTGAGCCTACAGAAAGTGATATGAAAGAAATTTTAAGACAAGCATATGGATTATCCAGTGAAGATGAATTAATTCTAGATGTTCTTTTAAATCCAGAAAAACCTGAATTATGGTTAAATCCAGAAATAGAGGATTTCTTTGATTTTGACAATTCCAAAGACTTAAAAGATGTAAAAATTAAAAATTATAAACATATGGGGAAAATAACCTTCCCTATAGCTCAGTAGGTGAATTATGATAATTATTATAGCAGCTGTTGGTAAAAACTTAGAGCTTGGTTATAAAAACCAGCTTCTTTGGCACTTAAAAGAAGATATGGATTACTTTAAAAAGGTTACTACTGGTAGTATTGTAGTAATGGGACGAAAAACATTTGAATCCATTGGAAGACCACTTCCTAATAGAGAAAATATTGTTATATCAAAAAGTATTAAACATATTGATGGTGTAAAAATTATTGATGACCCCCATAAAATACTTGAATATAATGGGAAAATCTTTATAATAGGTGGCGAACAAATTTATAAATTTTTCCTTCCTTACGTTGATAAAATATATTTAACAGAAATTGATAAAGTAGCACTAGCTGATTCCTTCTTTCCTGAATTTAACAAAGATGATTATGAAGAAGAAATCGTCGGACGTGGAAGCGATAATGATATAGATTATACTTTTAAAATATATCATAAAAAATAGGAGTGATTTTATGAGAACAGAAGATTTTGATTATTTTTTACCTGAAGAATTAATTGCACAGACTCC
>CADBSQ010000143.1 GCA_902797415.1 uncultured Erysipelotrichaceae bacterium
TGGACAAACATGTAATGATGGAGCATGTCCGAGGGCGACTTCTTGGACAGGAAAAGTAGCATTAATTTATCCAAGTGATTATGGATATGCTACGGCGGGAGGCCAAACAACAGCAAGAAGTGCATGTATAGGAAGTTTAACAACATATTCTAATACATCAGGACAATCATGGACAAATAGTAGTTATAGTGATTGTAAAAATAATGATTGGTTAAAATCATCATCTGGTTATAATTGGCTCTTGTCCCCTAATTCCTACAGTGCTTACACTGCATTCTATGTTAATAACGCAGGTGTTGTCAATGGCTATTATACTTACCACAATCGCGCCGTGCTGCCTGCAGTCTATCTAAAATCTAGCGTAAGCATTTCCGGAGGAAATGGCACTCAATCAGATCCATATCAAATTAATTAGTGAAAATATTCAAGTTAGGGGTTTTATTTTTAAAAATATTTTGTTATAATAGACATTAAAATGATGAAGGGTGTGTCTAAATGAGTAAAAAAGTTTATGGTAGAGAGTATTTTGCAGAATATGAAGAGTTTTTAATTAAAGAACATGGATATACAAATGATTTTGCTGAATTAATTAGTAAATGTGCGATGAATTTAGCATCATTTTATGGAATAGATGAATATTTAGAAGAAATCTGTAGAGTCCTATCAACCGTTAAATATACTTTGGTTAGTGATCAAGAATTACAAACCATAAGTTTTAAAGACAATGAATTTTTAATACCAATTAATAGTGATTCATTAAACGATGACAATAAAATAATGGATGTACTTTTAAAGGCCTGTATTAAATGTATGCATACCAATTCTTGTGGTTTATCATATGAAGAATATGTACCATATATAGATGATTTTATACATGATAAAATAATGAGGGAATTAGTTCTGATGGATTCAGGTATTCAGTTAGATGAAAACCTAGAAAAACTATTTGAATCTGAAGAAGACGGAGAATTGCTAAGGACCTTTTTAATGACAGGTGATGCAAATCTTTTAGAAACCTTTTTGAGAGAACAAAAACAACCTACGATGTAGCCGTAGGTTGTTTTTCAAATATCTTCGAAATCATAAACACAATAACTAAAACTATAATAATAAGAATTGCTGTAAAATACTCACCAGTTAGACATTTAACAAAATAAGCAAATGAATTTTCTTCACTAAGTAATATATTTGAATAATATATTGGCATAAATATTGTTCTATCTATTATATAAGATATAAATAAGCTTAATGTTACAATCAAAGATGCCATTGCATGATCTTTTAATGCATAATAAATATATAAATAAAGTAAATGACCTATAATATATGATGCTAATATACTTCCTACTAAGCTTAGCTGAGGATAAAATAGTGTTATGTCTCCAACTGGTACGTTATTTATACCAAATAAATACTGAATAACTACGCTGTAATTCATTGTATCGGTGTTAGATATAGGGATTAAGCCAATACACATTACTAATAAAAATAATATAAATACTATAGAACTTGTTATAATGCTTTTTCTCATTTCCTTAAAGGAATATTTTTTAGCACCTAGAATGATTAGTAAAAATGTAAGTGGATATACCGTTATACTTGCATTAAATACGATGTTTTTAGCAGGTTCTAATAACTTTGGTACTAATAAATAAGTTGCTATTAAAAGTACCGATAACATACTGGTTATAAACGCTGGAGAGGATGCTTTTTTAACTATTTTTTGTGGCTGAATATCATTTTCTATTTCCTCAGTTTCCTCAACAATATCTGGTTCATCTGCATCTTTTATTTCATTTACAATCTCTGTATTATCGATTAGTAAAGTTTTTTCATCATCTAATATATCTTTATTAAGTTCGCTTCTTAAAGCGATAGGTTTCCTTGTTACCTTTTTATTCTCGTTCATATTAATTCTCCTTTATAATAATAATACACTATATATAAAGAAAAATAAAGGAAATTTTGTCGAATTTATTTCAAAAAAACTCAAAATATGTAAAAATATAAGTAAAGGAAGCGATAAAATGACAAGAATAGATATTTATATTGAAATGTTAATAGAAAACATAGAAGAGGCAAAAAGAATACTAATATTACAAAAAATATTTAATGATTTTGATACTTTGAAAAGATAATAGATTATGATATAATTAATTAAGAAAGGATAAGATAGTATGAATAAAGCGCTTAATGTATTTTTAAGTCCGAATGCTCAAAAGTTTTTTATTGCTCTTTTAGTTACAGTTGTTTTGTTTGTACTTTTATTTTTTTTCTTAAGTGCTTTTAACCTATATAAAGAGATTGTTAGGGGTAAAAGTGAAATTAATACAGAAAGACTTGTATATAAGTTTAGACCAAATACACTTGCTCTTGATTATGATGAGCCTAGTGATACATCTTTTGTAAAAGATGATGCTAATGATATAAAAGAACAGTTTTTATCATATGGTGTATCTTATGGTATAGATGTATCTGAATGGCAAGGTGATATTGATTGGAAAAAGGTTGCATCGACAGGTATAAGTTTTGCTATTATTAGATGTGGATTTAGATATATAGAGTCTAATGAACTAGGTGAAGATGCTAATTTTAAAAAAAATATAGAGGGTGCTATAGATGCTGGATTAAAAGTAGGAGTTTATTTTTATGGAACTGCTATTAATAAAAAAGAGGCTATTGAAGAAGCAAACTACACAATTAATTTAATTAAGGACTATACACTATCATATCCTGTTGTGTATGATGCAGAAACTTTTGATAGAGGAAGACTTGAAGGAGTAAGTTATTCAACGATTACAGAGAACATTTTAACCTTTATGGATGAAATTGAATCATATGGTTATGCATCAATGGTTTATTCAAATAGTAGCGCTTTCTATGATCGGCTTGATACTGGTAAATTTGATTCTAGACTTTTGTGGTTAGCTCATTATATTGATAAAACTGATTATAAGGGTAACTATAATATGTGGCAATATGCTGATAATGGTAGTGTTAGTGGTATAAGTGGTAATGTTGATTTAAATGTTTCTTATTTTAAGTATGTGGATAATACTAGTGAAATAGTTGCTAATCCTAAGGATAAAGAGTTTGAAATTCAGTTTGATACAGTTGATGAGGAAGTTTATACTACTAAAACAGTAGATCTTCGAACTAGTCCAGATCTATCTTTACCAAATCGAATAACGACTGTTCCATATGGACAGCACTTAAAAAGAGTGGGATTTAATAAAAAGATTTCTAAAATAGTATATAATGGTCGTATTGTGTATGTAGATACAAATGCTTTAGCGAAAACATAAATTATGGTGGGAACCTTGACAAAGAAGGGTGATTTTAGTAAAATATTACATGTAAGAAGGGTGCTATATGAAATTAAATGTGAGTTTAAAACCAAAGGAAATTTTGGAAAAAAGTTTTAAGGTCGATGCTAAGGGATATAGACCTCAGGAGGTTGACGCATTTTTAGATATTGTTATTCAGGACTATAGTTCTTATAATAGATTTATAAATACTATTGCCAGAGAAAATAATGAACTCATCGAGGAAAACAATAGATTAAAAAATGAATTAAGAAGGGTAAAAATTGAGCGTGATACTGCTTTAGAAGAAAGAGAAAGTGGAAACAATAATCCTACTAATCTTGATATTCTAAAGAGATTATCTAATTTAGAAAAAATTGTATATAGCAATAAAGAAAATGATGAAGAAGAATAATGTGGAAAGACAAACGCTGGTAACGATAGTTACTTGAGGAAAGTCCTTGCTCACTCATTCTGAGATGAATGGTAATGTTTGTGCTAGGGGAAAAAATAACCCTAGGTAGCTTAATGCTAACGGCTTCGAACAAGTCCCAAGTGGATTTTAGTAGATATAAAAGTGCCAAAGAGACGAGCTAAAGTAGTAATACTTTAGGTGGAACGTGGTAAACCCCGCAAGTGAGAAACCCAAATTATGGTAGGGGAGACTTGTTTGAGAAAATGAACTTAAAACAAGTTTTGGAATAATTTATTTCAAAAGATAAATGTTTGTCACCCAAGTGGTACAGAACAAGGCTTACAAAGCATTATTTTTTTCTTTAAAGGAGAGAATAGATTTGAATGAAATAGGGAAAAACTTTAAAATGGCTAGATCAGATGCTGGGCTCAGTTTAGAGGAAGTTGAAAAAGATACTGGCATCCCAATAGCTTCAATAGAACAAATAGAAGAAGGTTCTATTGGTGCATTCAAAGATATATTTGTTTTAAGAGATTATCTAACCACATATGCAAAATATTTAGTAATGGACGAAACTAAAGTGCTCGATAAATTTAATGAGTATATGTTTGAATATACAACTAAATTGCCAACCGAGCGCATTGAAAAAGCAATGAGAAAACAAAAAATAAAAGAAGAAATAGAGGAAAAAGAATCAAATTCAATTAAAGTTTCTACACCATATCTAAGTTTTCAAGAAAAAACCAGCTATAAAGGTATAATCGTACCTTTAATAATAATTGGAGTGCTTGTTATAATTACTTTGATTTGGGCTGTTAATATGGTTTATAGATAGGAGTTAAAGGATGAATTTAGCAAATAAAATTACTGTTAGTCGTATTGTAATATCTATTTTAGTTTTAATTATGATGTGTATACCTTATTATGAATTAGGAGTAAACTGGCCAACATATTTAATTGCTGGAAAAGTAACAATCAGCTTAAAATATATTATATGTGCAGTTCTTTTCATAATTGCATCACTAACGGATAGTTTAGATGGTTATATTGCTAGAAAGAATAACATTGTAACTGATTTTGGAAAAGTTATGGATGCAATTGCTGATAAGTTACTTGTAAATGGTATTTTAATCGTGTTAGCAGTTGATGGATTTATACCAGCAATTATTCCAGTTATAATCATTACAAGAGATACATTTGTTGATTCCATAAAAATGATTGCCGGCCAAAAAGGCGGGGGAGCTGTTGGAGCAAGTATTCTTGGTAAAGTTAAAACAATTTGTATGATGTTTGGTATTTCACTTATGCTTATATACAATTTACCATTTGAATTAGTTAACTTAAGAGTTGCTGATGCTTTGATAATAATTGCAACATTCTTATCAGTAATATCTGGTATTCAGTATTATAGAAATAACAAAGAAGCATTATTTGATAGTATGTAATTAAACAATTAAAAAAAGACTTTTTAGTCTTTTTTTTAGTCGTTTAATTTTACGCTTACCAACTTAGAAACGCCAGATTCTTGCATTGTTAAACCATAAAGATTGTTGGCATATTCCATAGTTTTTTTCTTGTGAGTTATAATTATGAACTGAGTTTTATTTTCATGTTCCTTTAAATAATTACCGAATGCACCTACATTTACTTCATCCAGTGCGGCTTCTACCTCATCTAAAATACAAAATGGAACAGGTCTAACATTTAATATAGCGAATAATAAGCTGATTGCTGTTAGCGTTTTTTCTCCTCCAGATAGAAGATTAATGTTTTTAAGTTTTTTACCAGGTGGTTCAGCGACTATATCAATTCCTGTAGTTAAATAATCATCAGGGTTAGTAAGTATTAATTTACCTTGACCACCTTTAAACAATTTCTTAAAGACTTTAGCAAATTCAGTATTAACCTTATCATAAGTATCTTTAAATCTTTTTTTCATTTCTTCATCCATTTCATCAATAACATTAGTTAAATCTTCCATGGCTTCATTTAAATCGGATCTTTCTTTATCTAAGAATTGATATCTTTCATTTATGCGATTAAATTCACTTATTGCACCAATATTTACTTCACCTAAGTCTTTAATCTTTCTTCTTAATACTGTTACTGCTTCTCGTTCTTTATCGCTGACACCTTTATCGCCAATTTCTTTTAAGGCTTTTTCATAAGTCATATCATATTCATCTGTTAGGCGAACAATTAAGTTATCTAATTTCAAATCTATTTTTTCTAATTCAATATTATTTTTATTAATGACAGAAACTTTATTATTATAGCTTGTAGTTTCTTTTCTAGTTTGCAGAAGTATTTCGTTAATCTCAAGAGTGAGAGAATCTTTTTCATCCTTTAAAGTGTTTAACTGTTCTTCCAAAGTCTTTTTACTTTCAACGGCCTTATAATAGTTGTCCATGGCATTATTAAGTTCATTATCAAGAGAATTAGACTTTCTACTATCTATAGAACCAAGCTCATCATTTAAATCACTTAGTGTTTTTTCCATATCTTTAAGTTGCTCTTTCTTGGTTGCAAGATTTAAATTAACTCTTGAGTGTTCAAATATTTTTTCTTGGATTTTACTATCTAAATAAGTTAACTTTTCGTTAAGTTCGTTTATTTTTTTAGATAGAGCTTCCAAATTACTATTATTGTTTTCAATGCTTTTTTTCATGGCTTCTATTTTAGCAGTTTCACTAAGAACATTTTTAACTTCCTTCTTAGCACCTCCACTAAGTGAACCACCTGCATATAATATATCGCCATCCAAGCTTACAACTTTATACTTATAATCTACTAGTTTACCAATCCTATTAATAGAATCTAAATCTCTAACTACGATTACACACCCTAACTGGTTTAAAACTATATCTTCATATTTTTTTTCAGTGTTAACTAAATTAGAAGCGATATCGATAAAACCTTCATCCTTCTTTAACTTATCATAAACCTCATTATCTAAATATCTAGGTTTAATAACTTCAATTGGAAAGAATGTTGCTCTTCCTAATCTGTTTTCTTTTAAAAAGTTAATTGCTTTTTTAGCATTATCTACTTCATCACATACAATAGTATTTTGTGCATATGATAGGGCAGTATCTATAGCATTAGTGTATTCAGCATCAATTTCAATTAAACTCGATAAAGTACCACATATACCTCTTAAACTTAGACTATTTATGATTTGCTTAACTGCGTAAGGTAAAAGGGCATTAGACTCAACGTTTTCTGTAGCGATATCTAACTTATTAACCAGTGATGCATTTAGTCTTGATTTTAAACTTTGTTCATTGGTTAATTTCTTTAAATTTGCACTTTCATACTTATACTCCGTCTTTAATTTATCCATCTCACTTTCGATGCTTTGTTTTTTGTTTTCATCTGCATCATAGTTTGCTTTTAATAAGCTTTGTTCAATACTTAATTTATGGATTCTTTCTTTTAAAACTATTACATTATCTGCTAGTTTTAAATTATCTACTTTATATTTTTTTCTTTCACTTATAATTTGTTTAGTTGCATCCAAAGATGAGATTTCTTCCGTTTTTCTTAAAAGAGTTGCATTTGTATCATTAATCTTTTGTTCTAATTCTTGTAGCTTCAATTTTAAGTTTTCTTGTTTTAAATCTTTTTTAGATAAACCTAAACGAAGTTTTTCTTCTTCTTCCTGTAAAGTTTTAATTTCTTCCTTAAATCTTTCCTTATCTTCAGAAAGAGTTTTAATGTCTTTAACCAAAAGAGCAAGCTCTATAGCTTCTAATCTCTTCTTATATGATTGATACTCAACTGCTTTTTCTTTTTGAGATTTAAGAGGGATTAAGTTATCTTTTAACTCTCTAATAATTAAATCGATTTTTAGTAAATTATCGCTAGTCTTTTCTAATTTCTTTAAACTTTCTTGTTTTCTTTTTTTATACTTTAAAACACCTGCGCTTGACTCAATAATACTTCTTCTTTCTTCTGGTTTACTATTTAAGATCTCGCCAATCTTACCTTGGCTAATGATATTCATTGCTTCTTTACCAGCGCCTGAATCTAAGAATAAATTAGTTATGTCTTTAAGTCTAACTTTTGATGAATTAATGTAGTATTCATTATCATCACTAGAGTATACACATCTTTTAATTTCAATTTCTTTAAATTCGCTATTTAGATAGTGATCTGTGTTATCAAAAACTAAACTGACACTTGCTCTTGTCATAGGTTTTCTTGAATTGCTACCTTGAAAAATTACATCACTCATTGCACCAGTGGCACGAAGACTTTTAATAGACTGCTCACCAAGAACCCATTTTACAGCATCTAAAACATTGCTTTTGCCGCTTCCGTTAGGACCGACAATTGCTGTAATACCATCTTTTACATCGATTTGAACTTTGTCAGCGAAGGATTTAAATCCATCAATTTTGATCTGTTTTAGTTTCATTCATTTCACCCTTAAATTCAGCTTTTTTTTCTAAAGCATTAAATGCAGCATTAGCTTCTGCTTCTTTTTTACTTTTTCCAATGCCTTTTCCATAAACAATATCATCTACAACAACTTCAACTTCATATGTCTTATCATGAGCAGGGCCTTTTTCTTTAACAACCCTATACTCAAGTGATTTCTTTGTTGTTTGAACCATTTCTTGAAGTAGTGATTTATAATCTGAATAGAAAACAACTTTGTTATCAATAAATGGTTTAATAATAGAAAGAGCAAAATCTCTACACTTATTATAACCATTAGTAAGAAATATACATGCTAAAACAGATTCAAAAACATCAGCGATAATAGTTTCATTGATATTATTTATCTGACCATTTCCTACGCGAATATGAGAAATTAAATCAATTTTTTTTGCATATTCGTATAGGGCATGTTCACATACATAACTACTTCTTAGTTTGGTCATATCTCCTTCTTCATAAGAAAAAGCTTTATATAAATATTCACTAACTATTAACTCTAGTACTGCATCGCCTAAATACTCTAATCTCTCATAGTTTTCACATTCATGTTCATTAGAATAACTACTATGAGTTAAGGCATTTAATAAAAGGTTTTTATCTACTTTAATATTATACTTATCTAAAAAATTCATTTTTACCACCAATACCATTATACACCATTATACATCATCATTACCAGTTTTATTTTACAAAAAAAGGATTTTATAGTAAAATTATTATTAAGGTGAGATTAAATGAAGAAAGAAAATATTAAGAAGTTTGTATTACTACTTGTTGTAACATTTGGATTAACTGGATGTTTAAAAAGAGATTCTTTAGATGATGTAGATATATATACAACAGTATATCCAATTAAGTATGTTACAGAATATTTATATGGTGAGCATGCAACTGTAAATACAATTTATCCAGCAGAAACTTCATTAGATAATTACAAACTAACTAAGGAACAAAAAAAAGAGTATTCAAGTGGAGCTGTATTTATATATAATGGTTTAACTGATGAAAAAAATATTGCTAGAGATTTGTTAAATACTAATACTAATTTAAAAATAATAGATGTTTCTCAAGGTTTGGATTTTGATGAATCAACGTTAGAATTATGGATGAATCCAAATGACTTTTTAATGTTATCTCATAATATTAAGAATGGTTTAAAAGAGTATATAAGCAATAAATATATTAAAGAAGAAATCGATGAAAAGTATGAAAAACTAAAAGTTTTAATTAGTGAATATGATGCTGAATTGGATATAGCTGTTGCTGCAAGTAGCGATAAAAATATCGTTATAGCTTCAAGTGAGTTATCATATTTAAAAAAATATGGTTTTGAGATTACTGATATCGATAAAGATTCTACTGCAACTAATATGGAATATGTAAGAAATTTATATAACTCTGGAAAAATAAAATATATTTATATCCTTGATACTGATAAAGAAGATGCCAGTGTTAAATCTTTAGAAGCTTCTGGTTTAGAAGTTAAGAAATTAAGAAGTATGACTATCAGAACTGAGGAAGAAGTTGAAAAGAATATTAAATATGAAGATATGATGCGTGATAATGTAGATGCAATTAAAGCAGAAGTAGTTAATTAGTAAAGTCAACCACAAATGGTTGACTTATATTTTTATATGTGTTAATATACGTTCAAGAAAGCGAGGTTAATTATGGCAGTAAAGTTAAGACTTAAAAGAATGGGATCTAAGGCTAAACCTTTTTATAGAATTGTAGCTGCAGATTCAAGAAGTCCTAGAGATGGAAAATTTCTTGAAACAGTTGGAACATATAATCCAATTAAAGAAGAAAATAACATCACTGTAGATGAAGAAAAAGTTATGAAATGGTTAAATGTTGGAGCACAACCAACTACAACTGTTAAAAATATTTTATCAAAACAAGGCGTATGGTCAAAATTTAAAAATAATAAGGAGAAGTAGTATATGGAAGAAGTTAAGGAATATGCTGCTTATCTTATAAAGGGACTTGTTAAAAACCCTGATATTGTAACCGTACAAGAATTTGAAAGCGATGAAAATTCTTATATATTAGAAATCATTGTTGATGGAGAGGATATGGGTGCTTTAATAGGAAAGGGCGGTTATATGGCTAAAGCAGTTAAGAACTTGATAGTAGCTGCCGCTTATAAAAAAGGCATTTCTAAAATTAAAGTAAACATTGATTCAATATAATAAACTAACGCTGCTTTAAGCGTTTTTTCTTTACTATAATGTTATTTTTTGATACAATTAATATGGTGAATTAAAGTGGCTAAAAAGAAAGTAAGTAAAAACTCAAAGAAAAAAGAATCCAACGCTTCAATTCAGCTTTGGGGCGTAGCCTTAATACTCGTTAGTATTATGGGTTTTGGTGTGTTTGGAATAGTTGGAAGTATAATAAAAGGCTTTTCTATCTTTTTGATGGGAACTTGGTATATTATCACTCTTATTTTGTGTTTTTTACTTGGTATATATATGTTTATAAAAAAAGGATTACCTAATTTTAAATCATCTAATTTAATTGGACTATACATGGTTATACTTGCATTATTAGTGTATTCACATTTAGAGTATGCAACTAATTCTCATTTAGTAGGTAAAGCAATCCTTGAAAACACAATAAATAACTTTTTGGATTCATCTAGCACATATGCAGCACAATCTGGTGGTGGAATACTTGGTGGAATTTTAACGATTTGTTTTACAAAATTGTTTGAATATACTGGTACTAAGATTGTGCTAGGTGTAATGTTAGTTTTAGGTTTAATACTTTTATTCAATATAAATTTCTCTGAGCTATTTGAAAAGATAACATCAATATTTGGAAAAGATGATGAAGAGGATGAAGATGACGAAGAAGTGGTTGAAAATAAAGAAGGTAAAAAAGAAGTTAACCTTGATGATACAATCATGACTGAATCATTAGAACACGTAAAAGTTTATTCAAGTATGGGTGAACTTCTAAATGGGAAAAATCCTCCAAAAGAAAATGGAAAACAGCTTGCGTTTAATATGGAACAAGAAGAGGATGACAGTGGTAAAGCATATGTATTACCAACTCTTGATATATTAGATAAACCAAAGGCCGCTAAAAAGAGTAACACAACTGAATTCTTACAATCTAATAAAGCAGCTTTAGAAAGAGTTTTAAATGATTTCCAAATAGTTGGTAGAGTTGTAGAAATCCATGAGGGACCAACCGTAACACAATTTGAGGTTGAAATTAAGTCTGGTACGAAGGTAAGTAGAATAACAAGTATTCATAAAGAAATTGCTTTGGCACTTGCCGCTAAAGACATCAGAATACAAGCTCCTATACCTGGTAAAAATACAGTTGGAGTTGAGATACCTAATAAAGTGGTTGCTGCCGTTCCATTTGAAAGCATTATATCAAGGCCTACAGAAAAAGCCGAAAAAGCTAAAATACCAGTAACTTTAGGTAAAGACATTATGGGTAATATCATGTTTGCTGACATTTCTAAAATGCCACATTTACTTGTAGCAGGTTCTACTGGTTCAGGTAAATCAGTTTGTATCAATTCGTTTATTGCTACGATTCTTATGACCAAAAAACCAGACGAAGTCAAGCTTGTATTGGTTGACCCTAAGAAGGTTGAGTTATCCAACTATAATGGTATACCACATCTTTTATGGCCGGTTGTAACCAATCCTAAAAAAGCAAGTGCTGCTCTTCAAAAAGTAGTAGCAATAATGGAAGATCGATACGAAAAATTTTCTGAGGCAGGTGCCAAAAAAATTGATGACTACAATGAAAAAATAGAAGCTAAAAACAAAAAAGCAGGTTATGAAGTTGAGAAAAAAATGTTCTACATGGTAGTTATAATAGATGAGCTTGCTGACCTTATGGTTGTTGCTAGTAAAGAAGTTGAGGATTCTATCATGCGTATTACACAAATGGCGCGTGCTGCAGGAATTCATTTAATAGTTGCAACACAAAGACCTTCAACTGATGTAATCACTGGTGTTGTAAAAGCAAATATTCCATCAAGAATCGCTTTTGCCGTTGCTTCTTCGATTGATTCAAGAACAATACTTGATAGTGGCGGAGCAGAAAAGCTTCTTGGAAAAGGTGATATGCTATATTTACCAATGGGTGAAAATAATCCAACCAGAATTCAAGGTTGTTTCATAAGTGATGGTGAAATAGAAAGACTAATTGAGTATGTATCTAGTCAGCAAAAAGCTGTTTATGATAAATCTTTAGAAGAAGCACCAAGCCACATGGCTGGAGAAAACTCACCACAAGAAGAGTATGATGATCCACTATATGACGAAATTGTAGAATTCGCTGTTCAATCTGGAAAAGTTAGTGTCTCACTTCTTCAAAGAAGATTTAAAATAGGATATAATCGTGCGGCTAGGGTAGTAGATCTTTTAGAAGAACGCGGTATCGTAGGACCTGCTAATGGTTCTAAGCCAAGAGAAGTTCTTGTAAAAGTTGAAAACAATAATTAAAACAGAGGGTGAAAAAAATGTATGAAACTAGATTATTTAACGTAGACGAAATAGAAAGTCAGTTAGTTAAAAAAACATTATTTGAAATATATGATGCTTTAGAGGAAAGAGGATATAATCCAATAAATCAATTAACAGGGTATATTTTAAGTGGTGATCCTGGATATATTTCAAGTTATAAAGATTCTCGTAAAAAAATGACTAGTCTAGATAGAGCAAAAATAGTAGAAACTCTATTAAAAAGTTTTATAAAATGAGAATACTAGGATTAGATTTAGGAACGAAAAGTTTAGGCATTGCTGTTAGTGATGAAACCCATTCCTTTTCTTTGCCACTTAAAACCATAAAGTTTCAAAATTATGAAGAATCTTTAGATGAAATAAAAAAATAATAAAAGAAAAAAATATATTGATTCAATCGCTGCAAGTGTGATATTAGATACTTACTTAAAAAGAAAGGATAAATATGGAGAATAAAAATAAA
>CADBSQ010000144.1 GCA_902797415.1 uncultured Erysipelotrichaceae bacterium
CAAATGCTTGGAGTAATGTATAAGAAAACTCTGCATAAGTAATACCAGTTTCTAATCTTCTTCTAATAATGTCTTTATCAAGCATATAGTTAACGTTTATATATTTACCAGTATCTCTTAAAAAGTCCATTACTGTTATATCTTTTGTCCAATCATAATTGTTAACCATTTCAACACCTTCACCAACTATACGTTTAACTTGTTTAGTTAGTTTTTCAGCATTATCAAATATAACTTCTCTTGATTGCAAGCTTCTTTCTTCTGTAGGTCTTGGATCACCAATTAAGCCAGTTGCACCTCCAACAAGTAAGATAGGTTTATGTCCTGCTTTTAACAGTCTTTTGGCAGTAATTAAACTAGAGTAATGGCCAATATGCAAACTATCCGCAGTTGGATCAGTTCCCCAATAAAATACCATACCACCATTATTTAATTTTTCTTCAAAATCTTCATTATTAGTCTTATCCTTTATAAGACCTCTCCACATTAATTCTTCATAAAATGTCATTTTTATCAATCCCTTCTTTAAATAAAAACAACCCTCATCTAAAGGACGAGAGTTATCGTGGTACCACCTTAATTCATATGTAAAACATACCTTTATAATTTATAACGAAATCACCCGATTAAAATCAATGCAATGTAATTTCCTCTATAATATTTGTTAATTTTCACCAAACATTAACTCTCTTTATTTAAATAATATAGACTACTAGTTTGCACGTCTTTTTTTAATTAAGCATAATATAGCATTTTTTTTAATATATGTCAATTATTGTAATTCATTTAACCAGACAGTAGGATATCCAATTAAAGGTATCTTTGTTTCAACTACTCCATAAATCATTTCTTCTTCAACAACGAAACTGTCCTGTGCTTTGTTAAAATCACCCTTTGTATATATATATAATTTATCTCTATCCTTTATAATATTTACTATTCTATGAACAACTAAGACACCAGAGTATTTGAAAGCAATAACATCATCTTTCCGTAAAGTTTCAAAATTCTTATCTAGTTTTTTGATTATTACAGTATCACCTTTGTTGATAACTGGTTTCATTGAATTACTAGCAATTACAATAGCTTGATAACGAAAATAACCAGATGTAAAATAAACTAAAACTAATGTTATTATAAAACTTATTGCCATAACAAATATTGGTTTTTTATTATAGTTTTGTGTTAAAAATTCATCATCATTTTTTTTGAAATTTTGGTATTCTCTATAAAAAACTATAATTGGAAATAAAAACCATATTATTGAATAAACATATTTATTAGGATTAGGAACTATAGGAATAATATAAGAATAAAGTCCTATTACCTCAAAAAATAATATAGATGGTTTGTAACCTACTCTTTTACTTAATAATGTAGCTAAAATGTTATTTGAAATCACTGGTAAAACTTGTAATGAAAAAAATAAGAACATTTTATATTTACCACCAAAATTGTAGTAATACATTGTATTAGTTAAATCTAAAATAATAAAGAATATTAAAGTGTAAATAACTATATGATTAATGTTTTCACCTTTAGTAAGCAAATTATATCTTAATATTTCTCTTAATATAATATATATAAATGTATTTATAATAAATGTTGTAAATCCATATAGTGTAAAATAATTATCTGTTCGAACAAAACCAAGTATTAAACCAGACAAATAATAAATTATAAAAAATGAGAGCAAGTATATAATTAAATTAAGTATACATGTTTTAATATATCTACTTTTGCTTTTTTCAAGACCGTTCTGTATTTTAAAAATAACTAATAACACACCTAAAAAAAGGTTAATTTTAAATCCTGAAAGGAAATTATAAAATAAACCATTAATTAAAAGTATAAAAAGAAAGAAAAATATAAAAACTAGTATCTTTCGTTTTTTCATATTTTTCACCTTACTTTTTTGTTTGTTTCTAGATCTTCACCACTTATTTCATAGAAGTATACTCTATCACTTACTATGTAAAAATAAGATTTTTCGTGAGGAATTATTACATAATAATTGATTGGAGATTTTAGATTGTCTCTAGCATCTAGTAGTTCTTCAAATTTTTTAACTTCAATTAGTTCGTATTTATCAAAATCTATTAATGTTTCAGTTTCTACAATTAATCTATCGTATTCTTTTAAAATTTTGTTAACAAATTTATCATATTTGTTTAGTTTTCTTTTGTGACTTTCAACAGACTTTATTATTCTTAGTAAGAAATGTAAACTAATTAAGACAAGAATTATACCTGATAAAATGCCAGCAGTGTTTCTAAGTTGGACATCTTTTTGTGTTATAACGGTTGAGTCCTTGCTTATATCATTATAGTCTAA
>CADBSQ010000145.1 GCA_902797415.1 uncultured Erysipelotrichaceae bacterium
GTATACTTTTTTTGTTGTTTATTTTATAATATAGGTGGTGGTTGTATGAAAAAAGATTATTTTGAGGACGTATTTAATGACTTCTTTAAAGAAAGTAGTCACATTGAAGAAAAAAAGACTGAAGAAATTAAAGAAGAAATTAAAATAGATGAACTTAATATTACTGATGAATCAAAAGAAATTTTAACTAAAATAAGTACCTATATCAAAGAATATAATGAAGAAAAAAGGTTTATACCGTTTAATCTTTGTGTAACTTTAGAAAATGAAAATACTATTGATAAAATAACTAATGTTTTAAAAAGCGGCTCATATTTAAAAAATACTATTGTAAGTAAAGTATCCATGTATGAAAAAGATACACTAGAAGATGCCTATAACAAAAGTGGTATAGTTGTTATAAATAAGCTTGATGCTTTAAGTATGGAAAATGTAAATGATAAGAAGAAAACTCTATATGTATTAGATGAACTTATTAAGAAGAATAATGAAACTATAACTATACTCATTGGAACTAATGATGAAATAAATACTATATTTAGTATTAATCCTGATTTAAAAAATAAGTTTTTATATGTTATAGATGGTGTTAAACCAGATATACAGGATATTTATTTGGATATACTTAAAGGATTAAATAAAGGAAGTGATGTAAAACTTTTAGATTATATAAAAGCTACTTATGATAAAAGTAAACTGGATTATGATTTATATAAAAATAATTTAATTGATTATATTTCTTTAAATGGTAAATTACCAGAGCTTGAAAAGAATAAGAGTCTAAATGAAATATTTGCTGAACTTGATAAATTGGTTGGTTTAAGTGATATTAAAAAGACTTTAAAGGATTTAGCAGATCTAATCTCACTTAAGAAGAAAAGTGATGAAATAAGCATAAAAGATGTAAATATGCATATGGTGTTTTTGGGTAATCCAGGAACTGGTAAAACAACGGTTGCTAGACTTGTAAAAGATATACTCTATAATTTAGGTTATATCAAAGAAAATAAGTTAATTGAAGTAACTAGCAAGGATTTAATAGGTGAGTACGTTGGTCATACTGGTCCTAAAACACAAAGTGTTATCGATAGAGCACTTGGTGGTGTTTTATTTATAGATGAAGCTTATACACTATCTACAAGTGAGACAAATAGCTATAACCAAGAAGCAATAATGACACTTATGGAGGCAATGGAAAACAAGCGTAATGAAATAGTTGTTATATTCGCGGGTTATACTAAAGAAATGCAAGACTTTTTAAACTCAAACTCTGGTATTGCTTCTCGTGTTGGTTATACACTTGATTTTAAAGATTATACAAATGAAGAGTTAATTAAGATATTTGAAAATATGATGACTTCTAGTGGTTTTATCGTAGAAAAAGATTGCTTGAAGGAATTATCTAGTATGATTGATAAACATAGAAGTGACAGAAACTTTGGTAACGCAAGATTTGTTCGTAATGTCTATGAAAAAACAATTATAAAACATGCAAATAACACGAAAAAAACTAGTGATAAAAAAATACTTAAAACTATTACAAAAGATGATTTAAGTGATGAAGGATTAATTGGTTAGGAGATTTATAAATGATTGATAGATTAAAAGAAATTGACTTATTTTTAAAAGAATTGGCAAAAGAACCAGAAGAATATCGTAAAAAATCTAATGTATATGGCGCATTAGTAAAATATGACTATACAGATGAAGAAATGGCTGCGGAAGAAATAGATGAGAGGGAGTATTACGATACCGTTTGGATGGCAAATAATATAAGGCATTGGTTTTATGAAGCAATAAATGATAATGGATTTTATCAATTTAATGATCGTGGAGTTTTGGAAAATCATGATGAAATAAAATATGACGAAATAAAGTTGTACTTATCTATAGATTTTGAAAGAATTTTAGAAATTTTTACGGACATATTAGATATGTTTTATAAAGAAAATATACTTCAGGTATCAAAAATATCACACTATATTAGGTCTGATGATTGTGTTTTAAGAGTCTATTCTAAGGAGGATGCAGTAAAGACAATTGACTTTATAAATAAAAAGTTTTCTGATGTTATAACAAAGAAAACTAACCCCTTCTTACTTAGAAAGGGTGTTGTTGGAGTAGCCACCGATAGAAGTGAATCTTTCAATAGCTATGTAGCGAATTATATAAGTAGTTATATAAGAAAATTAAATAACGATAATAATTTAGAAGAAGCTGGCTTAGAAAGTTTTATAACATATATTAAACAACTAAAACAGAATTTATATGAAAATGCAGTTGGAATAGAAGAGTTTTTAAATAGTATAAACAAAGATATAGATGACATTGATATTTTAGTGAATAATTATATGATAATGGAAACATTACTGATTTCCTTGGATAAAGATAAAAGTTTAGATGATTTGTTTGCTTATTACGAAAAAGAAAGAAGTTCTAAATATAGAGATGGAATAAAAAAATCTATTAAAAAATTAGTAAAAGAAAAAGGTGTAATCGTTGAGGATTGGCATGATAGAGAATATGTATTATATGCTTTAGAAAATGATATAAGTATTAACGACGACATAATCAAAAGAGAATTTGCAAAAGATCCGGAGATTATCTCTTTGCTTATTAAAAAAGATGGTAAATATATAGAAATAGCAGATCCTGAATTATTAAGTGATCAAAGTTTAGTTTTAGAGGCTTTAAAAACATATCCTAAAGCCTTTAGATTTGCTGATGACAGCACAAAAGCCAATAGAAGCGTTGTAATTAATATAGTAAAACAAGATGGTTCCATGCTAGAGTACGCGGACAAAAAACTACAGGCTGATTTTGATGTAGTTTTAGAAGCAGTTAAAAATTCTGGTTTTTCTCTTAAGTATGCAGATAAAAATTTGAGAGAAAACGAAAAAATTGTAAAGACTGCCCTTAACAATACTAGCTATGCATACTACGCGGCGGGTCCGATAATAAGAAATAACACAGATTTCTTCAGAGAAATCATGGAAGAAAATGAAGATATTATCTGTGAAATAGAGTATGCAGGACCAAAGATAAAAAAATCAAAAGAAATAGTTAAGGAATGTCTTTTACGTTATGTAAGTGCCGAAATAGATAATATAGATTTAGACAGAATAGTATTTAAATATTCTGATGAATATCAAAAAGATGAACTATTAGGGAATGAAAGCTTGAAACTTAAAATATTTGAGGAAGCTTATGAATGGTATCTAGCAGAGATTGATGATACGTTAAGTGAAGACGAATCATTTTTATGCAATGTAATGATAGAAAGTGGTTTTATGGATGTCTTGAATAAAAAATTATCAGAATTACCTGATTATGATAGTTTTTCAATAAATAATACTTATAAATAGTTAAAACTAATAAATAATTTCGAATGAAAATAATATATAAAAATGTTCTAATGGATTTTTTATTCTATTTATGATATAATTTCGCCTGAGGAGATCTTTATGAAAGATGTAATAATAAGAATA
>CADBSQ010000146.1 GCA_902797415.1 uncultured Erysipelotrichaceae bacterium
GAGTCATGGACAAATAGTAGTTATAGTGATTGTAAAAATAATGATTGGTTAAAACCATCATCTGGTTATAATTGGCTGTTGTCGCCTTGTTCAAACTATGCTCACCGTTCATTCTATGTTGATAGCACAGGTCGTGTCATTGACAGTTATACTAGCGGCTATAATGCTGTCCTGCCCGCAGTCTATCTAAACTCTAGCGTATCAATTACTGGAGGAAATGGCACGCCAGAGAGGCCTTACGAATTAAAATAAGAAGCACTGAAAATTTGGCGATTAGTCCAAAAAATTTTAAATAAAAAAAACTCTTACTAAGGAGGAACTTATGAAAAAATATTTAATGTATTGTTTAATAGCTTTTTATGTCTTATTTGTTATGATTGTAACTATAATGCTTTTTACATTTAATAAGTTTTCAAATAGTGTTATCGGTGGACACACTATAATTGGACTTGATAAAGAATTTAAACAGTATAAAAGTGGTGATTTATTAATAGTTAAAAACAGTACTAACATAAAAAAAGGTGATAAGATATTATTTTATGATACCAATGAAAGAAAGAACTTTCTAAATGAAGAGCTTGTTGTAAGAGTTATAAAAACAAATGAAAAAGAAACAACTTATGAAATAAGAGATAATGAATACTTATCAGGTGAATACGTCATTAGTACAACTAATCATATAAAAAGAATTCCTATGCTAGGTTATTTTTACATCCTAGCAACCAGTAAAATGGGTTATCTACTATTTATAATAGTTCCAATAGTTGCATACTTTGTAACTTTATTAAAGAGAAGCGGTTATGTTAAGAAAAAGGATTAAAATACATAGACTTTCAAAAACTAAAAAATATATAATCATTTTGTTTTTGTGTATGCTTAGTATTACTTTTGCATTTAGTTTTGGTAGATATGTGTATACTAAAGTAATTGATTTATATTTTATGACAAAGAATTTTTATTTTGAAAGCGATAAACTTAAAAACCCACAAGCAACGTATTCAATGAACTATTGGAATGGTGTAGATTATTATGATATAGATATAAATTTAAATAGTTTTAAAAATGATATATTAAAATCAAATAGTGATATTACTTACAACATTAGATATGAGTGTCCACAAAGTATTGTTACATGTAGTTTATCTAAATCAAGTGGTACTATTTCTGGTAACACAAATACTGATTTAGTCACCTTTAGAATGACTCCTGTAGCAGTCTTTAATGACAATGATAGTGTTACATTCAGAATAATTGCAGAAGCAACTAGTCCATATCAAAAAACACTTTCTGCATCATTTACCCTTATCGTTGGTAAATATGGGTTAAGTCATGTAATTGAAGATGCCGCAGGCCAAGCATATCTCAATTTAAAGGTTACAAACACACTAGATTCGTACATCGTTAAAGAAAGTTTTGGCTCATATACTGCGGGCAATCATATAAGCAAAGCCGTATACGATTCATTAAGTGCTACTGATAAAGAAAAATGTGCCTCAGCGATTATTAATGTTAGTTTTAATCCAAATGACCTTAGAATAGATAATACCAACAAAGATTTTATGAATGCATATAATATTCAAACAAGTACAATAAGTGGATATAACTACGTTAGAGCTTTTACATTTGATATGGACTCAAGCGTTAGTAATGTTATAAAATTTTATAAGAAGAATAAATCTAATAATTACAGTGGAACAAACGCCATCACTGTTAATTATAGTTATTAGGAGCTGGTTATATGAACTATGATATAGCAACAGAATATATATCTTTTTCAAAAAAATCGATTAAGAAATATCTAAAACTAATTATGGATCATTATTTTGATGAGGATATATATGATGATTTAATAAATGCTTACATCAACACTAGATATTACAATTTATATCCACACGTAAGTAAAAGATTTGAAGAAAATATAGTATACTACTTAAAAAAATCATTACAAGATATAAACAAGGATGATACTAAACTAAAAGAAAAGGCTAAATTCATGTTTAGAATGTTTAAATATGTTTTATCTTTCGATGGAGTTGTTGAAACCGATTCAGCAAGAAAAATTATTAATGAAATTAAGGATATTAGATTAAACGATTATAATTTGATTGATCCTGAATTCGAATCTAAACTATATTTTATGCTTGAGGAAGATTTACTTGCTAAAAAAGATTTTTTAGAGAGCTTTGATGATAAAAACTTTACTATGAATTATATAAAGGTTAGAGAACACACCTTTTACTGTATATTAGATCATAATATAAAGTTTTCAAAACTTTATAGTGAGTACGCTATCGCTAAAGTTTTTAATAGTAAAAGTGTGAGTGAGCAAAAGTTATTTGTTACATATCCCGTAGTTGGTGTTAAGGCTCTTTTAGATATTATAAA
>CADBSQ010000147.1 GCA_902797415.1 uncultured Erysipelotrichaceae bacterium
TGTCTTTGTATTAATCTTCCATCAAGATATACATTTACAACTCCACCATTTGAATTGATTTTTTTAGCAAGTTCATTCATCCATTCTGTATTTCTATCTAGTGGCAATACTGCTTCTTTATAACCGCCTTCACCCAAATTTGCTAGCGTTGGTCTATTTACAATACCACCTGTTGCAAGTTTTGGAATAGTCGGTATTTTTATGTTAGACATTGTATAGTTCTTGCCTAATACTTTTCCTATTGCAACTATTAACCCTCTTATAGGTGATACAATTAGATTTAGTTTGTTTATAAGTGAGTTTAATATACTTATAATTGCGTTTGCTACACCTCTCATTGCATTTGTTAAATCTGTTTTTAATCCTGTATTAAATAAATTTACAATAGGTTTTAAAATGTTTTTATTTACCCAATTTGTAATTGGCTTTAATAAGTTTTGTATTTCTTCTATTCCAACTCTTATTATTTTTTTGCCTTCACTAACTTGTGATGATAAAGCACCTATAACGCCTTTTAACATTGTCATAAATCCTTCTTTAACTTTTTGCGTATCACCAGTTATAAATCCTATTAAAAACTCAAATGCTCCTTTAATTGCTGTAAATGTGTTTCCAACTATATTTTTAATTGTATCAAATGCAACTTCCCAAGCCCTAATTAAGAAATTTGGTACTCCTAATTCTCTAAATACTTTCATTACGTTTTGTTTAATTGCATCAAATCCTCTTAATATTATATCTCTAACTCTGTCTATCCAATCATAAAATATTCTTGTGTCTAAATCTTTTGGCGATAAATCTAGCACATTTGCTCCTGCACCGCCACCAACTGCATTTGTGCTACCTAATACATTCATTTCATCAAATCCTGCTAGTGAGTTTTTAATCTCTTTCGCACTCTTTGACATTGATTTCATATTTTTAGCATTTTTAAACAAATCCCATCCAAATAATGATACAGAAATCGCATTTACATATCTTAATAATTCTATAATTAAATCTACAAGTCTTGTAATTATTGGCTCTAATGCACTTGCTAGTGCTAATCTTATGCCTTCTATTTTATTTCTTAAATCTTCATTATATTGTGATAATGTACTTGCTGTTTGTCTTATCATCATATAAGCACTTCTTACACTTATTATTGCCAATCCCCATTTAAGAGTTTGCTTGAAAATGCCTTTTATTTTTGTGCCTATATCACCAATAGCACTCTTTATACTATCTGCGTGTGCTAATTTTTCTTTTGTTTCTTCAATAGTTTTATTCCAATGTGTTTGTGCTTCTTTGTTTTCTTCTAGTTGGCTTAATGTTTTATCATAAGCATCTTCTTCTTGTTTTAATAATGCTATTTCTTGTTGTTTTTCTGCTAGTTGCTTACTATACATATTATATTCTTCTTGGTTGAATGAATATTCTTGAAATGCTTTTAATTTTTGTTCTTCTGCTTCAAGCTCTTTCATCTTTGATTGTATTTTATTAGCATTTTTTTCATAGTCTTTTGCGTTTAAATCAAGTTTTTTTGCTTCATCGTTTAATTCTTTTTGCTCTTGCTTTAAACGTTCAAGTTCTTTTACCATTTCATCTAAATCTTTTGGAATTTCACTATTATCTATTCTTGTTTTTATTCTAATGTGTCCGTCCATTTTATACACCTCCTTTTAATAATTTATTAAAGAAGTCATCATCTTCTAATTGTTTTTTAGTTTTCTTTTCTTTTAATGCCACACTATTCTTTGCATCTATCATCTTTTGACGCTCTTTATTGTCTTTAATATCACTTAAATCAAAGTTTCTTATGTATCTTACACGTGATAGTATTGCATCTTCTGTTAATCCTTGTATTAAATTAACATATTCCCACCAATGCAAGTTTTCTTTTGATAAGTCTAGCTTGTAATCACTCATAAAAGAATCAACTATGTACTTTTCATCTTGAAAGAAATCCAAATCTTTTTCTCTTGTTTTTTGCGTTTTTAATGTTTCACCACATTGTAAAAATTTAACTGCTCTATCTAA
>CADBSQ010000148.1 GCA_902797415.1 uncultured Erysipelotrichaceae bacterium
TGATAATGGAGAATATAGGCCTCTATCAGAAGTTTATGATTCTACAGCTGGTAAATTTATAATTTTAAATGGTAGATTACAACAAAATATTAGCCATAATCACTCAGTTAAGTTTAAAGTTTCGCCAAACGCTCCTAATGATATTCAAGGTTCAATTCTGGCATTAAATATAACTATGGAAGCAAGTGCAACAGAAGAAGCTGGTGTTGATACAATAATGAATTTAGTAGCAGGGGAACCTATAAATACAACAGATGTAATAACAAAGGCTGCTCCTTCTGGGGCAACTTGTACTAATACTTTTGGCTATGATGGAACAAATGATAACAATTTAAGATATGTAGGATCTAATCCATGTAATTACGTTACTTTTAATAATGAAGAAGCAGGATGGCGAATAATAGGAGCCATGAACAATATCGATGATGGAACTGGTAAAAAAGAAACCCGTTTAAAACTTGTAAGAAATGAAATACTTAATGTTGGATCTTTTGATTCTTCAGATTCAACCATAAACTCTGGATATGGAATAAATGACTGGACACAGGCAGACTTAAAGAACGAATTAAATGGGGATTATTTGGATACAACTTTAAATGCAAATACAACCTGGTATAACGGTCGAAATAATACTAAAACAAGAGCATATGACTATACAAAAGGACTAAAACAGGAAGCACAAAACTTAATAGATAATGCAAAATGGTATTTAGGTGGAGTAAATGATGATCAAATCTATTCATCAAATGGTATCAAGCCAAGTGAATATTATAAACAAGAGAGAAAAAATATAGTTTGGGGCGGTTTACAGACTCAAACATGTAATGATGGGTATTGTCCAAGAAAAACGAGTTGGACGGGAAAAATTGCTCTAATCTATCCAAGTGATTATGGATTTGCTGTTGGTGGAAGCGTTAGGAGTACTTGTCTTGCAAAAAGCATGTATGCATTTAAAACGGATAATTGTAGTACTAACAATTGGATTCCTATAACACCTAGTACTAATCAGTGGACATTAACTCCATATTCGGATGATGCAATTCGTGTATTAGCAATGTATAGCAATGGTGAAGTATCTACCGGAAAAATTAGTGATAACTCTTGTATTAAACCCGCACTTTATCTAAAAAGTAGTGTTAAAATTATATCTGGAACGGGTAGTGAAACAGATCCATATGTTTTAAAATAATAGCAAATAAATTCTTGCAGATATTGCAGTTGCTATTTTTCTTTTTTTTTGTTAATATATTGGTGGCCAAAAGGCAAATAAACACCTATATGAATTTTTATTTCTAGTGACTATATAATTAGTTGAGATAATTTTGAAATATGGGAGTGAAAAAAACGAAGGAGAGTGAAAAAAATGGCTGTTGTTTCTATGAGTAATTTATTAGAAGCAGGTGTACACTTTGGACACCAAACAAAAAGATGGAACCCTAAAATGAAGCCGTACATCTTTACATCTAGAGATGATATTTATATTATCGATCTAGAAAAAACTGTAGACTGCTTAGAAAAAGCATATACAGAAATTAAAAGAATTAGTGAAAACGGAGGTAAATTTATCTTTGTTGGAACTAAAAAACAAGCTAGTGAAGTATCAAAAGAAGAAGCTGCAAGAAGCGAATCATTCTATGTAGTTGAAAGATGGCTTGGTGGTACTCTAACAAACTTTAAAACAATTAAAAAAAGTGTTAGAAAACTAGATGCAATTGAAAAAATGGAAAAGGAAGGAAGATTTGATTTACTTCCTAAAAAAGAAGTTATTCTTATTAAAAAAGAATACGAAAAATTAAACAAAGTACTATGTGGTATAAGAAATATGGAAAAAGTACCAGATGCTATGATCGTAGTTGATCCAAAGAAGGAAATTAATGCGATTAGAGAAGCAAGAAAGATTGGTATTCCTGTATTTGGTCTTGTAGATACTAACTGTGATCCAGATGATGTTGATTATGTAATTCCTGGTAATGATGACGCAGTTCGTTCTGTAGCAGTTATTCTAGGAGTGCTAAACAATGCAATTTGTGAAGGAAAGAATTTACCACTTGTTGACTATATAAGTGAAACCTCTTCAAAATCTTCTAACAAGAAAGAAGCTAAAGAGGATAAAAAAGAAGTTAAAGAAGAAAAGAAAGAAACTAAAAAAGAAGAAAAAGTAGAAATTAAAGAAGAAAAGAAAGAAATTAAGGAAGACAAAAAAGAAACTAAAAAAGAAGAACCAAAAGAGGTTAAAAAAGAGGTAGAGGAAACTAAAGCTGAAGAAACAGACTTAGAATCTTTAACTCTTAAAGATTTAAAAGCTATGGCTAAAGAAAAAGGTTTAACTGGTTATAGCACAATGAAAAAAGATGATTTAATTTCTGCATTAAAAAATATCAAATAACTGGAGGAATAAATATGATTACTGCAAAAATGGTTAGTGAGCTAAGAGAAAAAAGCGGCGCAGGTATGATGGACTGCAAAAAAGCTTTAGTTGAAACAAATGGCGATATGGAAAAAGCTATGGAGTTTTTAAGAGAAAAAGGTATTAGCAAGGCTGCAAAAAAATCTAGCAGAATTGCTGCTGAAGGTATTGCTAAAACTTTTATAAAAGATAATAAAGCACTAATTATAGAAGTTAATTGTGAAACAGATTTTGTTAGTTCAAATGAAAAATTCCAAAACTTTGTAACATCAATAGGTAATGCTATTTTGGAAAGCGATGCTAAAACTGTTGAAGAAGCTTTAAAAATCAAGACTGACGAGGGAACTGTAGAAGACGTAATAATATCTAATACAGCAACTATTGGTGAGAAATTATCACTTAGAAGAATAGAAGTTCTTGAAAAAAATGACGATGAAATATTTGGCGAATACATCCATATGGGTGGTAAAATTGCAGCTATAACAATAGTTAAAGGTGCTAACGAAGAAGTAGCAAAAGACGTTGCAATGCAAGCTGCTGCTATGAAACCAGAATTCCTAAATGAATCTGAAGTCCCTGCTGAAAGAATTGAAAAGGAAAAAGAAATTCTAAAAATGCAAGCTATTGAAGAAGGTAAACCAGCTGAAATTGCTGAAAAAATGGTAGCTGGAAGAATAAAAAAATTCTTTAAAGAAATATGCTTAGAAGACCAAGCATTTATCAAAGATAGTGGCATAGATGTTAAAACATACATTAAAAACAATGGTGGGGAATTAACAAATATGGTAAGATACGAAGTAGGCGAAGGAATGGAAAAAAGAAAAGACGATTTCGCTGAAGAAGTAATGAGTCAAATAAATGGATAAAAGAAAACTTAGAATAATCATCGACATGCTCCTAATAATTATAGGAATAATATTCTTAGTTAAAGGAATTGCCGATGTCTTAAAATAACAAAACTAAAAAACTGTATTCAGATTCGAATACAGTTTTTTAATTAAGTCGAAACGAAAACAACAACAAAATAAAATTAAGAATAATATAAACAATTTCAGAAACAACAAGACCATTAATCCCTGGCATAATAAATAAAAGTATAACCATTATAATAGTTTTAACTAATATACAAACAAACGACACTTTAAAAACCGTATTTGTTTTACCCATTCCATTTAAACAACCCATTAAAGGATTAGACAAATTGTATAAAATAAACAGAGGAGTTAAAACTCTTATATAAGAAGCACCTTTAGAAGTATCATACAGAAGCTTTAAAAAAAACTCTGGGTATAAAAATATAACTGTATAAAAAATAATAGATATAAATAAAGTAAATTGAAGAGATTGATTTAATCTTCTTTTTATATGTTTTTTGTTATTATAGTTTTTACTTATTTCGGGAGTTAAACTGGTTGATAGAGTATTAATTATAAAAGAAGGCATCATTAAAATAGATAAGCTATACATATTATATATACCATATAAAGATCTTATATAGGAGGAACTTAGTCCCTTAGATAAAAGTATATGCATTATTATAATTGGCTCTAAGAAAAATATAAAATTACTAACTATTCTTGAGCCAATAGTAGGAACTAAATACTCGGCAACTTTTTGAGTTATTTCCAAATTTGGTATAAAGTCTTCTTGTTTGAGTTCTATTTTTTTAGGTGAATTTAATAGAAAAAAAAGAATTGTAGATGTTTCACTTATGATACTAAACAAAATATATATAGAGACTTGCATTACAATGCTTTGATGAATAAATAGTGGTAATATAAAAATAATAAGAGATAATCTAATTACTTGTTCTAATATATTAGCACTAGCAATAGGTGTCATTTTTTGTTTACCAAGAAAATAGCCTCTTAGAAGACTTGATATTGATATAAATGGAATAGTTAGTGATAATGATATTATTAGATTTTTAGCGTTTTTAGTTTTTAATAAAGTTTCTGCAATAAATGAAGAACTTAAAACAAGGAAAATCATTATAATTAGGTTAATTATTAATATAAAAGGATAAGTTGATAATATAATGTTTTTCCCTCTGTACTTACCTTTACTTGTTATTATACTAATTGCAAGTGGTAAACCAAGAGTAGTTAAGTTTATTACAAGTACATAAGTAGGCATTATAATATTATAAAGGCTTACTCCTTCTTCACCAATTATTCTTGTAAAGTATATTCTTATAAAAAAGCCTATTATTCTTGCGCCTATACTTCCTATAATTAATGTTATGACGCCTTTTAAAAATGAGTTTTTTTTCATAATAAAATATATTTAAAAAGTGGTAAAATTATTCTGTTTATGGTAAAATTGTTTGGGGGATGAAATGAAAGAACAATTTACTAAGAAAGAACTTTATGAAAAGTTAAATCCTGCTTTAAATAGTAAGGTTAAATCACTTAAAAGAATTGGTATTAACTATGTGAAAAAAGAAGATATTTGGAATTACTTAAGTTTGCATGTATGGGTATATAAGGATAATTTAACTCTTCATGATTTAGTTAATGATATATTAGAACTTAGTAATATGGAAATAACCACATATGTAAAATCCTTAATGGAGGATGTTAATAGGCCTCCAATATTTTGATGGATGGAGGTATAAACAATGGATTTAAAAGATACACTAATTAAAAAGATTTCAAAATACATTAAAGAATCCGAAATGAAGGGAATAATGGACGCAATAGATTATGCTGAAAAGAACTTTGAGGGCATCAAACATATAGATGAAACCCCTTATATAGATCACGTTTATAGAACGGCCATAATCTTAACAGAACTTCATAGTGATCCAGTATGTATTACTGCAGGACTTATACATTGGTTACCTGAATATAAAGAAAATATTACATATCAAATGATTTATGATAAGTTTGGTGATAGAGTTGGCAATATCGTAGAAAGTGTTGGTAAAATAAATAAACTAAGACTTAAAAACAATGATCAACGAAGTGCTAATTATCTAAAAAAGATATTAGTGGGGCTATCCACAGATGTTAGAGTAATAATCATCAAACTTGCTGGTAGACTTGATAATCTAAGAAAAGTTTATGTTAATGAAAGTGAAGAAAGAAAACAAAAATGTATTGAAACAGAAGATGTTTTAATACCAATTGCACATAGACTTGGTATTAACTACATTAAAAGTGAACTAGAAGATTTATGTTTAAAATATTTAAAACCAGATGCTTACAACGAAATACTTGAAAGACTTAATGCAAGTAGTGATGAATTAAATAAGTATTTAAACTCAATGAAAGATAGTTTATCAGATCTTTTAGTTGAACATGGCATTAGTTTTTACATAAAAGGAAGAGTTAAAAGCGTTCACAGTATTTACCAAAAACTAATTAAAGGTAAAAAATGGAATCAAATATACGATATATTAGCTTTAAGAATAATTGTTAGTGAAGTACAAGAGTGTTATACAATAATTGGACTTATTCATGCAAACTATAGACCAATTGAAAATAGATTTAAGGATTATATTGCTAAGCCAAAAGAGAATATGTATCAATCTCTTCATACTGGTGTAATTGGTCCTGGAGGACAAATATTTGAAGTACAAATACGAACAAAAGAAATGGATGAGATTGCTGAATATGGTATCGCATCTCATTGGTCTTATAAAGAAAAAGGTACTAAATCTATTCAAAATCTAATGGAACAAAAATTAGAATTATTTAGAAGTAATATGGAGGTAAACGCTGATACTGATTCAAACATAGAAAGTGAATTTAAAGAGAATTTTACTTCTAATATGATATACGTTTATACACCTAAAGGCGATGTTTTAGAACTTCCTGAAGGTTCAACACCAGTAGACTTTGCATATAGAGTACATTCACACATAGGTGATACCCTAGTAGCAGCCATTGTTAATGATCAAATCGTTCCAATAGATTACAAATTAGAAAACGACGATTTAATTAAAATAAAAACTAATGAAAACTCTAAACCTAAAAAGGAATGGTTGAACTTTGTTAAAACTAGTCAAGCTAAATCTAAAATTAAATCTTTCTTCTCCAAGCAAGATAGAGAGGAATACATAAAAAAAGGTGAAAAACTTTTAGATAGCGAAATAAAGAAGAGGAAATGGAGCGTTAATAAAACATTAACAAAAGATAACATTGACAAAATTCTTAAAAAATTAAAACTTAAAGATGAAGATGAACTAAAACTTAGTATTGGTTCAATGCGTTATACAGCAAATTATTGTTTAAATATTTTATCTGAAGATGAAACAAGCATTCAAGATTTGATGCTTGAAAAAATAAACAACTCTACAAGTAAAAAA
>CADBSQ010000149.1 GCA_902797415.1 uncultured Erysipelotrichaceae bacterium
CTTGAATCAATTAAAACGATAACAAAAAGAATAAACGTCATTATATAGATAATAGTTTTAGGGATAAGAGATAGAACCTTACAAAATAGGGGATAATATCCATAAATAAGTACTAATCCAAAAAAACCAAATGCAACCAAAGTAACTATGTTTAATCGACCATTTATATTATATTTTTCATTACTGTAATCCCACCATCTTGTATGAAATACTTTTTCAAGAATAACGCTTGTTAAATATTCGATAACTGCACTAAGAATAGTTGCTGTTAAAAAAAGCAATATAGGACTACTTTTAAAACTACCCAATAAATAAACTATAGAGACAGCACCAACCCCATAAAGAGGTATCATTGGTCCTGTTAAAAAACCTCGATTAATTAATCTCTTTTCCTGATATAACAAAAGCAAGCACTCTAATATCCAGCCAATGAATGAACAGCTTACAAACAGTAAAAAAAACTCACTAAAAGCTATCATATCCTAACTCCAAGTGATAACAATAAACTTTTCTTACTAAGAAGTAAGTCTAAACTCTCTAATTTATCAGCAATCGTTAAAACAAATCCTTCTTTAGTTTTTGGAGGTATTTTGTTAAGTGGAAACATATGTCTTAAAATAGAATTTTCTATAGTAGGATTTAAATACTCACTAAAATAAATTCTAGAATTTAATAACGCATCCTTTGCATGAGTAAAACCATGTCTTTTAAATAGAGGTAAGTGTTCTTTTACATCCTGCCAAGGTGTTTTATAAAAATCATGTAAAAGACCTGCAATAATAAGAGATTTTAAATCTAAATTAAACTTTTTACCAATTTGAAACGCCCTTAAAGAAACACCTACACTATGTGTATAAACACTAGTATCACCATGATGCATATATTTCTTTCTTTTTTGATATTCTGGATGATCAAGTATAGGTTTTGCAATTTCATACCAGTATGATAAATCTTTACTATTCACACAAATCACTCTTTCTCACTACTATAATAAATATATTTTTTCTAATTGTCAAATATTAATTTATATTATATAATAGAGTTGAGAGAATAGGAGTGAAGATATGTTTGCTACTGTATTAGTAATATCATTGCTTATCATTTATGCATTTAAAGGCTTTAAAGAAGGAGCAATTGTTGAATTCGTAAATCTTGTTGGAGCTTGTTTAGTACTGGCAGGAGCATTTATTTTTAAATCATCTGTATCTGAAATACTTTACACATACTTGCCATTTTTAAACTTTAATGGATTATTTAAAGGCTTAACTATTTTAAACATTGTTCTGTATGAATTAATTGCTTTTTGTTTTCTTGCAGGAATATTTATGTTGTTATATAGTGTTATTTTGCGAGCAACAAAAATTTTTGATAAACTTGTAAAAGCAACTATAGTACTTGCATTACCGCTTAAGATAGTAGGTATTTTAATAGGTTTTGTTGAAGGTGTTATTGTTACATTTGCTATTCTCTTTGTATTAAATCAGATTAGCTATACAAGAGAATACATTGAACAAAGCAACGCAGCTCAAAACATATTAGAAAATACACCTTTACTATCTGATGCATCAAAACCTTTTTCTGAAAGTGTTAATGAGATTTATAATATCGCTGAACAATATAAAGATAATAACAACAAAAATGAAGCTAATTTAAAAAGTTTAAATATTCTTCTTAAGTATAGAATATTAAATCCAGACACTGCTAAAAAATTACAAGTAAGTGGAAAATTAAAAATTGATGGGGCTGATAAAGTTATAGAAGGGTATTTAGGTGAATAAAAGGTATTATGAAAAATTTTGATAAAGAAAAAAAATTACAGTTTTTTGCTGTATTTGTAACTTTTCTAACAATTATAGTTCTAGCTGGTGTAACATATACATTCTTTGCTAGTGCAGTATCGAATACCAACAACGAAAAATTTTCAACAACAACTGCAACGCTTTCCCTAGTATTTGCTGATGGCGATAATGGGGTAAGCGCTTCTTTAAATTTAGGTGAATCTATAGTAAAGAAGTTTACTTTAGAAAATACAGGAACTGTTGATGCGTATGGTAAGATAAATTGGTA
>CADBSQ010000150.1 GCA_902797415.1 uncultured Erysipelotrichaceae bacterium
GTTAGAAATAAGTAGTTTTGATAATCTTGAAAATGCAGTAAAAAAGTTCTCTAGCTTAATTACAAAAACAAACAATATTAAGAAGAATAAAGCCTCTAAGTAAGTCCAACTGTTATTGAGCATTTTTTTTAAAGTGCCCAAAATAGTTTTCTTGAATAAAACCCTTTATAAGATTTAAATATTTATCTGCTTCCATTCGAATATATAGTACTTTTTTTTCTTTATATAAATTATAATTTTCTCTAAATAAAAAGAAATAACTTATATCAAATTCTGGTGTATAAACAAGGTGAATGTATTCATTTATAGATAAATAACAATGTCTTTGTATTTCCTCAAATATGTACTGATATTCACCATTTTCATCTATATAACTACCAAGTTCTTTGTATAACATATTTACATATTTTTTATATTTAGATATCTTTCTTTTATTTTCACCATTTTCTTTTAGATAATCTAGAAATTGATTAAATATTCTTTCTTGTTCATCCAAGCTTCTACTTAATGAAAAAACCTTTTCAATGAATGCTAACGCTGGTATAAGTACGATTATTCTAATCGAAGTAGTTTCTAAAGTTTTTAACATGCTCTAGCCCTTCTCTTTTTTAGTTTTGATGTCTTGTTATTGAAGGATTTTTACCTTTTTCTAGCTCTTGTAATTTAAAGACCTTTGCAAATATTTGATTTAACTCTTTATAAATATCATTAACATCTTCTATAGATTGAACATTTATACCAGCCTTTTGAAACTTTATATCAATACCGTTGTATTTTTTACAAACATAAACTGTATCATCCCAGCATTGTCTTGAAAAATAGTAAAATTCTAACAAACCATCTATGTATTCTACTGTCTGTATATTATCATCTGTTTTACCTGATATGGTTACTCTTAATCTTTTTTGAGGTACATCTTTAAGAATGACATTTAGCCTTTCTATAACCTCCACAATGTCTCCTGATTTGTAACTTCTTAAAAATTCTTTAAATTCATCACATAGTGTATTGTACTCTTCTAGTTCCATGACTTGATTGCTAATAAATTCAGCATATATGTCATATGATCTATCGCTTTCAACTTCACTTAGCCTATCTTTGTCACAATAACGGCTATTATAATAGAAAGTAACTATATCATCTTTAGGTCTATACATTTTAATCAATCCTTTCCTTAAAATTTGATTGATATTATAACATATAATTAAAAAAAGTATAGACTTTCTATACTTAAATTTATAACTTTTCAACAACTTCTATTTTCGTATTAGATAGTAACTCTTTGAATCTTTTTCCATCACTTATATCACCGACGATAGAACCATAATGGGTGGGAATAACAACTTTTGGGTTAATGCTTTTTATTAAATCTGCAGCATCATTTACATCCATAGTAAAATGTCCTCCAATTGGTACTAATGCTATATCACATAATACATTTTCTGCTTCTTTAGTTTTATCGGTATCGCCAGCTATGTAATAAGAAACATTATTAATTGTAACAATGTAACCTAACCAATTGTTTTCTCTTGGATGAAATGGTTTATCTATATTATAAGAAGGAATAGTTTTAATAGTAATATCATCTACACTTGTTTCTTCATTTGGATTTAAAAATATATAGTTTTTGAATTTAATATGTCTTATTTCCGATTCCATAGATTTAGGTGCAACTATTATAGTATTATCATTTTTAATGTTATTAATTGAACTTTCATCAAAATGATCATAGTGATTATGTGTAACAAATATAATGTCTGCATCATGATATTCTTTTTCTATTTTAAATGGGTCAAAGTAAACTGTTTTATTGAGTTTTAATTTTATACTACTTTGGGTATTAATTAAAATATTATCTGTGTTCATCATATATCTCCTTCTTTAATTCTTTTATTATTCTATCATAAGGGAAAAGCTTACCAGGACATTTAGTTCTAACTATAGGATTAACTTCATCATGTCCTATAATATGATTTCTGTCAATTATAAAATCATAATTGTACTTATCTTTTAAATACCTTATTATTTTTTTCATGACTTTAATTGAGGACTCTAGTTGTTTATCCGTTAGGCTTCCATCAAAACTCTCGTGTTCAATCGAAAAGGTAAAGTAGTTTGCATTATCCTTAGTATCTCTTATTAAAGGGATTGTCGAAAATCTATGATACACATCACTATTTTCTTTTAAAGACGTGCCATTAGCCCACGAAGAATCATCTAAAGAAACAACTTGTTTTATAAAACCGTCTCTTCTAATAACATAATGTGCAGATACATCAGTTTTTTCATTATAAAAGTGTTCTAATGCAGATGCATAAGTACTATTAATATGACATACTATTAAGCTTGGTATATATCCGTTTCGTCCTTTGAAACAATTGTTTGTAAAACCTTTATAATCAATCTTATAATCTTCACTATAAATAAGGTTTTCTAATACTTTTAAATAATTATCTTTGTTAAAATCTATATTTAACTTTTTATCTATTAGTTTTTTCGCTTTATTAAATATATTATCATTAAACTTTTTTAATATATTAAAATAATAATAAAATGCTTTTATAGTATAGCGATCATTATCTAGTTTAATTATTCTATTAATTAGTTTTATTCTATTTCTGTCCTCTAAATAATCTACATCATATAAGACATTATATAGATACCTTGGTGAATCACTTTTTTTAAGTATGAAATCAATAAATATATCAATGTTTTTTACTTTAAAAACTCTTAACATGTATTGAATATATTCTAAATTTCCTATTTCTAACATTTTATTACTAACAATATCTAAGTTATTTCCATTATTATAATATAAGTATAAAAATAACAGTCTAGCATTATTAGAATCTTTTATTTCGGATATATCCATATTTATCAGTTTTTCTGGCATATTATCTATCTCCTAAAATATAATCAGTAATCAACTAATCTTTACTAATCATTTAAGACTATATCATAACTTTTAATAAAAAGAGTTTTTTTTCTCTGGTTTTAATTCGTATGGAATATAGTTTTTTTCTACTTCCTCTTTTGTCATAATATTAAATCCATATCCTCAATGACATTACCATTTTCATCAACATATGGTTCGTAGAACTCTGAGAAGTATTCTTCAGAAATTACCTTTTTTTCATTTATTAATATTGTCCCTTCGTCTACTTCTTTATCTTGAGCTTTTTCTTCTAAGTAAAATTGTTCCAACTCTGTAGCAGGGACAGTTGTTTTTTCTGTAGTTATAGATATTTTCACTGGTTCTACTACTCTTCTATAATTAACTCCAACAGTATCCAACAACTCCATTAGCTCAACTTCTTTTTCTGTAATATCTATTCTATCATCGTTTTCTTTAAAAAAAGACATCTAAATCACCTCGATTCCAAATAATTGGAAATCTAATGATATTATACCATATGAAATACGAATGTTGTATAAAACTACATTACTCAATACTAAAAAAAACCTTCCATCGGTTGCTTCTAGAGCCGATGGAAGGGTTACCAAAGTTTCTTAACAATATTACGTTTCTCAAAAAAATTTAGTTTTTTCTTTTTCCTCTGGATTTTTATTTCCGCGTGACTTCGCTGTGCAAAGAGCGCCAGAGGAGTTATTTTTTGTAAGTGGTATCGCTCAAACCGTACATTCGTTTTATTCCAAAACGCTGATAACTGGACAGTTTTTCAAAAAAGAATTTAGAGGGGTAAAGTACCCCTCCAAATAAAAATTGCATGTGAGATACTTTTTTGGTATATTTACCATAATAAAAATCAAAATATAAAGGAGTATCTCACATGACTAAATTATATAACACTCAAACAGATATTGTAAAGAACATTTCAAAATTTCTTGGAAAAGCTATGCCTAATATTAGAAAAACTCAACTTAAAATTATTCCAAACATTGTTTTTGGAATGATTGTTTCTGAATCTGTTTGTTCTTCTGATATTGCAAAAAAATTGAAAGGAGATTTTTCTTTAGTTCAA
>CADBSQ010000151.1 GCA_902797415.1 uncultured Erysipelotrichaceae bacterium
GATTCTATAAAAGGAAACTACAAAACAGCTTGTCTAGTTGTGCTTTTAGTTGGCCTTTTTTTGATAGGATTAAACTATCTATTAAATATATTTTATAAAACAATAAACTTTAATTATCAAATAAGAGGTATTGTTACAATTGTAATTATATTTATTGTTTTTGCATTATTATACCTTGGTTATGTTAACTTCTTCTTAAAAATTTCTCGTAGTGAAAAAGGTGAAGTAAAAGACTTTATAAATAAACCAGAACTATTCTTATCATCATTTATAATTCTTATTACTACATTTTTGGTTTTTATTATAGG
Source organism: uncultured Erysipelotrichaceae bacterium (assembly GCA_902797415.1). Classification (GTDB taxonomy): domain Bacteria; phylum Bacillota_I; class Bacilli_A; order RF39; family UBA660; genus RUG11867. Next base: position 309 of record CADBSQ010000151.1, read on the forward strand.
ATCTATCTTTTTTATAGTGCCTGGAGTTATACTAGCAATCATGTTTTCACAAGCACCATATATAGCTATTGATAACCCAGAACTAGGTGGTTTATATGCCTTAAAAAGAAGCGTTATACTCATGAAAGGAAGAAAAAAAGAGTATTTTCGTTACATATTATACTATCTTAAACCACTTTTAAGAGCATGCATAGTATTTATACTTTACATAGCATCTCTTAAAATAACTATAACTCATATATACCTAGTACATATATTAAATGTTTTATTGCTGTCAATTTCTATAATATTATTAATAGACTTTTCATTAATATTTGAGACAGCAAAAGCAGTATATTACAATAAACTAATTGAATAATAATTACGTTTGAACATAATTATTTTGTATTTTTAAAAGTTATTACGATGAAACGTAATAACTTTTTATATACTAGATTTTTTTGTAATATTAATGTATCATATAAGTGGTGATAAAGATGTTTAAGGATTTACTTGACAAAGGGAAAAAATTTGTTACAGATAATGCTCAGAAAATAAAAGAAAAAAAAGAAATACATGATGAAGAAGTAAAACGCTTTAACGAAGTAATAGATAAAAAAAATAAATTAACAATGAATGAACAGATATGTATAAATAATACACATGTTCAAGAATTTAACATTCAAAAAATATTAAAAATGGCTTCATCATCAATAAACCAAGATAGAGCAAAAACACTTGCACAACTAATCCCTATTGAAGAAACTATTATAAATGTTAAATACTTAAAAGAAGAAACTACTGGTAAATATTACTATTTTGTTTTAACTAATCAACGTATTTACATAACAGACTTAGCTTATTATAAAAAAATGGAGTATAATGAAATAACTAAGTGTGAAGTAGTAGTTAGAAATGTTTTAAGTAAAGGGTTAAATATAAATGAAATACCATTTACTATAGAAGGTGCTTTTGATGAAGGAGATGAATTTACTAAGACATTATTTAATGCAGAGTTTAGACTTAAAGTACTTCAAGAAAATACCTCTTACTTAAATGGTGTAGTACCAAGTCTTCAACTAATCAATAAATATAACGCTGGTATTACAATAGATACAAACCAAAATATAGTTTTACACAATGGGTCAAGTAGTAATATAATAAAATTAGAAGATGTGGAATATATTAAGCTTCTTTTAGACTCTACAGTTGTTTATCTTAGAGGAATTAACACAACACCTTTGACAACGACAAAACCAACATGTTATGAAATGAGTCTTAACTTTGTAACCAAAAATGGAGAATATAACGTTCAAATTTTACCAAGAAATTCATTGAATCAAGCAGTAAATGCTCAAGATACAAATTATATAGAAAACTTTGAATTTGGTAAAAAAATAATTAACACAGTAATTAATATGAAGATGGGAGTATAACAATGGAAACATTTAACATAGAAAACGAAGAATTTAGTATTCTTAAAAATTATGGAGAGGTTTTAACTGATAAAGAATATATCACTGATCCAGCTATCGCTAGAGAAAAAGAAATAAAGGAAATGATTTTAGTTCTACTAACACCAGAAAAGGGTGCACTTTTAACAGGTAAACCTGGTATTGGTAAAACCGCTATCGTGGAGGGTTTAGCATATAGAATTAATAAAAAGTTAGTACCTGAAGCTCTTTATGGATGGAGAATTATAAAAATCAATATGACAAGTTTAATGGGATCAGGTAATAGTAGAAACGACAACAGGGTAGAGATATTAATCAAAGAATTAAAACAAACTGAGAAGACTATCATCTTTATCGATGAGGTACACCTTTTGATAAATAGAAGTGCTGATAGTGGTGTAGACTTCGCAAACATGCTTAAACCAGCGTTAGATAGAGGTACTGTTAAAATGATTGGTGCAACAACTACTGAGGAGTATGAGACTTATATACTTCGTGATAGAGCGTTTAATCGTCGTTTCCAAAAGATTGAAGTAGAAGAAGCCGATGGACCAACCACAGTTAAGATATGTATGGGAACTCTTCCTAAAATTGAAAAGCAAATCGGTGTAAAAGTAGATTATACTGATTTCGTAAAAGAACGTATTATCAAATTCATTGTTGATATGACTAGTGAATATAAAAGAATATATGAAGTAGGTAACAGATATCCAGATATTAGCTTAACAGTTATCGCTAATGCTCTTAGTTATGCACTTTTTGATAATCAAAAAACCGCAACAATAAAACACTTTTATAAAGCAATTGTTAATGCAAGAAATATTTATGAAGATGCTAAGAAAAAAGACATTATCAAATTTAAAGAAGACTTTAAAGATTTAATTGAAGAAGAAAATGTTGATTTAAAAGATATAAAATAGTGCAGTAATGCATTATTTTTTTTGTACATATCTTTTATTTATATAACTCCCTATAAAAGTACCTAATGAATAACCTGATGCATAACAAATTAATTCTATAAAGTTTACTTTACTAAGAATTACTTTTTGAATAACTATGAACCAAATAATAATTTCTATGAATGCAAAAAAAGATGCTAATAAGCTTTTACCTTTAACAAGAAATACAACCCTAATAGAGCCTATACTAACATCAATAGTTCTACCCAAAAATATAAATATACAAAAAAATAATTCTTTCATAATATTATTATTCGTTTAAATAATTAAAAAATGTATAAAACATTGAAATTTAAACATAATAATCATGAAAGAAAGGATTGAATATGGAAACATTACAAAAGACTGCATTAGTCCTTACAATAGTTGGAGCCTTAAACTGGGGTATGGTTGGACTACTAGATTTCAACCTTGTAGCTGCCTTATTTGGTGAAGACACTGTTTTAACAAAACTGGTATACTCTTTAGTAGGTATAACTGGATTAATTAATATAGGACTTTTATTTATGCA
>CADBSQ010000152.1 GCA_902797415.1 uncultured Erysipelotrichaceae bacterium
AATGGATTCTCCTAAGTTTAGAGTACCGCTTATTCCATTGTCGCCATCGTCAAATTTTAAAGACATAGTTGCTGTACTTGCTTGTATTTTTTCATTGTTTGCATTTGATACTGTGCTACTAAAAAAAGCGAAACCTATTCCCCCTAGCACTAAAAACGTTGCTACTGTTATAAATATTGCCATTATTTTGTTTTTTTTATCTGTATTCATGATGCCCTACTTTCTTATAGTTTAATTTTATAACGAGTAAGTAATTTTTTCAAGATAAAAAAAGTTTTGACTAATCAAAACTTTTTAAGGCTCTAATCTGTTTGGACCTCTAAATAAGAACATTGTTTCTTTAAGAGAACCAGTTTCTAAAAGAAGCATAGTTATTCTATCAACACCAATTGCAAAACCACCATGTGGAGGACAACCATACTTAAAGAATTCTAGATAAAATTTTGCATCTTGTCCAATTCCTTTTTCTTTTGCTTGCTCACAAAGAATATCATATCGATGTTCTCTTAGAGAAAGTGTGGTTATTTCGCATCCCTTCCAAATTAAGTCTGCTCCTTGTGGTACCCCATTTTCCCTTTTATGGTAAAATGGCCTTTTTTTAACACTAAAATCTGTTATGAAAACAAATTCATGTCCATATTTTTCTTTAATATATTCAGAAGCTAGTTTTTCTGATTCAGAATTCATATCACCAACATCTTCATAATCCATTTTAAAACCGAATTTTTCTTCAAGAATGTTATACAACTCTTCTAGTTTAATTCTAGGGAATGGCTTGGTTGGTACAACAACATCAATATTAAACAGTCTTTTAATGTCTTCACCATATTCTTTTTTTACTTTAGTTAAACCTGCGATGAGAAGGTTCTCTTCAAAATCCATTAATTCTTCTATATTCTCTAAATAGCTTATTTCTAAGTCAAATGATGTAAAATCAGTAGCGTGTCTATAAGAATTTGATTTTTCTGCCCTAAATGCTGGGGCAACTTCAAATACTTTTTCAAATCCACTACACATAGCCATTTGTTTATAGAATTGTGGGCTTTGTGCTAAATATGCGTTTCTATCAAAGTATTTAAGTTCAAAAACCTCTGCACCTGATTCACTTGCTGCACTAATAATTTTAGGTGTGTGGATTTCAATAAAATTATTGTTAACAACAAATTGTCTCATTTCATTTATTAAACAGGTTTGAACTTTAAACATTAGTAAATTCTTTTCATTCCTTAAATCTAAAAATCTATAGTTTAATCTTGTATCTATGCCTGCAGAGGCAGGATCTTTATAGTTAATTGGTAAATCTTCATTACTCTTACTAGTTACAATAATACTTGTTGGAATAATTTCCATACCATTAAGTTTAACTTTTTCATTTTCTAAGAGTTTACCTTCTACTTTAACTGTGCTTTCTGCAGTTATACCAGATACTATTTCATTTAGCTCTTTGTTTTCATCGTTCTTTTCAATGGTTACTTGTACTTTTTCGGTACTATCTCTTAATACTAAAAACTGAACGTATTGTAGGTCACGAACTTTTTCAACGAATCCATCTAATACAACTTTTTTATTAAAGTGTTTGTCTAAATCTTTAAAATAAATCTTTTTCATATCTATTCCCTCCTATTAAAAAAACAGCTTATTATCCACAAAGGGACGAATTAGCTGTTAAATCCGCGGTACCACCCAATTTATTACATGTTAGTAATCACTTTATGCTATAACGTAACAACCGACTTATAAGTAAGTAGCTCCTAGGTGTCTTTCGTTTTTACTTTGTATTATCTTTCACCAACCGATAACTCTCTAAAACTAAGTTAAAAATTACTCTTCCCACTCAACGCCTGTGACTAGATTATAGCACTATTTATGGTTTAATGCAATTTTTTTCAAGAAATAACATATGGATTTTCTGGACTACCATTTCCTCCAATAATTTGTACACTTGCTTTTAAGTATACAATGGGTAACACACCATATACAGCACACGTTGATTCGTTACTTATGTATGAAGGTATACTGTAGAATGCAGCGCCACCACTGTTAGAACGAGGCGACAAAAGCCAATTATAACTAGATGACGGTTCTAAATAGTCATTATTTTTACAGTCACTATAACTATTATTTGTCCATGATTCTCCTGATGTGTTATTATATGTTGTCAAACTTTCTATGCATGTACTTCTTGATGTTGTCGTTCCACCTGCTGTTGCAAGTCCATAATCACTTGGATACATTAGTGCTACTTTTCCGGTCCACTCTGTTGGTCTTCCATTATATACTCTTGTTCCTCTTTCTAATTCATAAAGTACTTTTGGTATTAATTCCTCATCTGC
>CADBSQ010000153.1 GCA_902797415.1 uncultured Erysipelotrichaceae bacterium
TATTTCAATTTGTTTTTCTGTAACCTTTTGAAAGCTTGATAATTTGCTGTCCTTAGCAATTTTTATATCACTAAAATCAGCATGTTTGTTTTCAACAGTTGGTATGTTAACATGTTTTTGATTATTGTTTTCATTCTGTTCATATTTTTCCATTTTATGATTATCTACTAAATATCCAATCAAACCAAGAATAAATAGTATAGTTGCAAATAGAAAATAAATATAATACTTTAATAAAAATGTTACAATAGCCTGCATAATAAACCTCTCTATTCTATTATTAATTCTTCATCACTTGGCATAAATTCGATGTATGTATTTCCATCATTTACGCTAAGTTTTTTATTATCTAAAAAGTAAACTGTTGTATCACCACGATAGCTTTTTTCCCAAGTAATATCAACAACTTTACCATTTGATATATATTTACCATCACCCGTTCCGATATTTTGCATATTTAATCTTCCCTTTTCATCTTGATAAATTCCCTGATATGTTACAAATAAAACTATAATATTTTTTGTCTTAATTGTCTCACCAGTGGTATAATCTTTCATCAAAGTATCGTTCTGATATTTTGAATACAGCTTATCCTCTTCATTATAAACAAACGAAGCTGTATAAGAATTAGAAAATGGTATCTTGACTCGATTAGCATCTTCATATTCTTCATCCATAACATCATTTACACTGTAATCTAATACTGGCTTGGTATTTGTTGTATCTTTAAAATCTAAATCTTTTATAGCTCTTTTGATATCAGAAATAGTTGTATAACCAGTATGTTCCGATGCAATATTTAAATTTCTGTCTCTAAAGAAATATCTATTTTCATAAGTTAAACCATCTATGTGATTAATACCTAAAGTGTTCATATCAGTCTTGGCTTGTGGAGAGTATCCCCAATGAACGAATACAGCATCATTTTCTAAAGCGTAATCTAAAAAGTAATGTCTTGCTGATCTAACGCTTGCCACTTTTTGTGGATTTTTTCCTTTAAAAATTGCAAGTTCTCTTGTTATACCACCCTCTGCGAGCATTTCATAAACTATATAAGCACTATTTAAACCACTTTGATAGTTCCATACAGGCGAAGCATTATTTATAACTATACCTATTGGTCTTTCATTAGAATTAACATCTATTATCTTTATGTTTTCTTCCTTTGGCATAAACATGTCTTGAATTCTTTTAATGCCTAACAAATAATAACATAATCCTAGTATTAAAGCAATAAAAACTATAAAAAATAAAAACCTGGAAATAGTATTTCCCTTCTTTTTCTTTCTTCCTCGTTTAGCCACTATCTATCACCTATTATAATATTAACATTTTTTTTGACTTATTACAATTTTTTCTGTATCATTTACTTAGGAGTTTAATTATGATTAAAAAAAATTGGTTTATTCACTTAATATCTGGGTTAATCCCATTATCAATATTTATATTATATACATACATTAATAGACTTATTCCCTTTGGTGAACAAATACTAAATATATATGATTCTTTTACTCAGTATCCAGGGATGATATTAGAACTTAAAAACTCGTTACTAACCGGTAATTTTTTCTATACATATCATGCTGGATTAGGATTTAACTTACTGGGAACATTATCATACTATGCAGCAAGTCCTCTTAATATATTAAGTGTTTTTGCAACAAGTACTAACTATCCTTACTTTAGTATGATTATGATTTATATAAGATTTTTCTTACTTGGTTTCGTTTCATCATTTTATTTTAAAAATAAAACAGACAATAAACTATATATTACTCTTTTTAGTACAATATATGCACTTATGGGATATACAGTAACATACTATTATAATTATATTTGGATGGATTGTGTTATACTTTTACCACTTGTTATACTTGGATTAGAAAATCTATTAAATGATAAAAAACCTACACTATATATTATTTCATTAACACTTTGTATTATATGCAATTACTATATAGGTTTTATGATATGTGTATTTTCTTTTTTATGCTTCTTGTATTTAGTCATCGATAAAAAGAATAAACTTAAATTATTTAAAAAATATTTATATATATCCTTTATATGTGGTTTAATGGGATTAATAGTTATACTTCCAAGCTATTATGCTTTAAGAACGGGTAAAGCCTCTTTATACAGTCATACTGATTATTCGGGCCTAGTTAAAAATGGAAAAGCTTTATTTTATAGTCTAACACCAGGTACATATGAAAGTGGTGATCAAGCCTATGGCCCTGCTCAGGTATATTCTTCTCTTTTAGTGTTAGTATTAACTGTATTTTACTTTTTTAACAATAAATTTTCTAGAAAAGAAAAAATAATTGCAGCATTAATTCTGATGTTCTTCGTTGCTTCTTTTAATATAAAAGCGTTAAATTATTCATGGCAGTTTTTTCAAAGACCGATTTGGTGGCAAAGTAGGTTTTCATTTACATTTTCTTTCTTTTTAATGATGCTTTCCATTAAAACATTAGTTAATATTGATAAAACAAACATTACTCTTTTTTATAGAGTAACTATGATGATAATATTAATACTTTTAATAGCAATTGGATACATGGAATATTTTATGGGAAAACCTGCTCATAAATATCATTACTTCTTTGTTGGTTTTAGTATCTTGTTTATTATTGAATCGTTTTTTATGATTGATAAAAAAATGCTTCCATTAATTCTTCTACTAACATTTATGGATTTAAATATAAATACTTATAATAGTGTAAAACAAAATTCTAATTATAAATCTTACTTAGATAATTATGGCCTAGTTAAGAAAATTGGCCCTAGTTTAGAAAAAATAGATAAGGAAAATAAATATTTTTATAGGTTTGAAATATTAAATGATTACTCCAGTGATGATGGTTTATTCTTTAATTTTAATGGCGTTAATTATTTCAATTCTGCTAGAAATGTTAAAGTGATATATTTTCTAAAAAACTTAGGCTTTAAAGTCGCAGATAGTTGTCATGCTAATATTATAATATTGGATCCATTGGTACTAAGTTTACTTAATATTAAGTATGTTTATGGTGATATGCCCTACTTTGTTGATACAAAATATGAGCATATAAAAGAAAATAAGTACCCTTTATCATTAGGTTTTATGGCAAGTGAAAATATAAAAGATTTAAAACTTAAAGACTATACCAAAAAAGATAATGGTTATGGTGAATATAAAAATAATACTTCTGCTTTAGTTAATGCTTTAACAGGCAAAAAGTTTAATATTTATAAAAAGATTAACAACACACAGTTTGATTTTGATCATTATACTAATTATAGTACAGCAAGATATACTTTTAAAGCAGATAAGGATTATATAGTGTTTCCTATTCAGTCTGTATTTAATGAAGTATATATAAACAAAAGATTAGCTAATATAAACAATATAGATGGAAGTATAAAAATTAAAAAAGGTGATCTAGTTACATTAAATTATAATATTAAAAAACAAAGATTATCAGAGGTAGAATATACTTTGTTTGATATAGAAGAATATGAAAGAGCAATGAGTATTTTATCGCAAAGTAAACTTATGGTTAATAAAAAACATTCTTTAGTAAATATTCTTAATGGTAAAATAAATGTTCAAAAGAAAGGTACCTTATTTACAACGATAGAATATGAAAAAGGTATGAAAGTTTATATTGATGGTAAGGAAGTTAAACCAAATATTTTATTTGATTCATTAATTAGTTTAGATTTAGATAAAGGCAAGCATGATATTAAAATCACTTATATTCCTCAAGGATTTATTCCAGGTTTATTCTCGTTTATAATAGGTTTAATACTTGCA
>CADBSQ010000154.1 GCA_902797415.1 uncultured Erysipelotrichaceae bacterium
AGATAATCTCCGTTTAATTCTTGCATTAAATCTGCCTGTGTCCAATCATTTACTCCATAACCTGAATTTACACTTGATTCTGAACTGTCCCAAGAGTAATTTCCAAGCGCATCATTTCTTACCAGTTTTATCCTTGTTTCTTTTTTGCCGGTTCCATCATCTACATTATTCATTACTCCGATTATTCTCCAACCTCCTGCAATTTCGTGTCTCTCTTGGCATTCATATTCTTTATCATTGTCCCAGCTATATTCACTTGCATAAGTATTATTACATGTCTCTGCATCATTAAATGCTTCTCCCCAGACATCATATCCTTCTGCTTTAGAAATTATTCTATAAACCGTAAGAGCTCTTGGACTCTCTCCATTAAATGTTACATAGTTACATGGATTTGCTCCGACATACCTTAAATTGTTATCTGCTGTACCATCATATGCTAATGTGTTTGTACAAGTGCTACCTGCTGGTGTTTCCTTTGTTATTACATCTGTACTACCTGTGTTTGCACCTGATACTAAGTTTTGAATCTTTTCTACTCCACTTACAATGTTAGTTCCCTCTTCTAAACTAAAGAACGAATGAAATGCAGCATTTATGTCTGAGTTTTGATTTACATTCTCTAGATTATTAAAAGTGATGGTTAACTTGTAATAATAAGTGGTATTTACTGGTACGAGTATTCCGTTTTTTAGAGTTTCAGTAGTCTCTGCATTTGATACGGGTACATTACCACTTCCAATGTTTGTGTATGTATCATTTTCGCTTGTACTTTGTTCTAATGTATAGCTTAGACTTCCATTCATATAAGTATTGACTAAGTCATGCCAATTTATTTTTGCGTATGCATCTACTGTTCCTGTGTTTTCTAGTGTGAATTTTTTTGTTACAGACTCTCCTAAATTTAGGTTAGCACTTATTCCGTTATCATTATCATCGAATTTTAAAGACATAGTTGCCGTACTTGTTTGAAACTTTTCATTGTTATCGTTTGATACGGCACTACTGAAGAAGGCGAAGCCTATTCCGCCTAGTACTAAAAACGCTGCTACCGTTATAAATATTGCCATTATTTTGTTTTTCTTTTCAAGTTTCATTGTTGCCCTACTTTCTTATGGTTTAATTATACAGTCAGTAAGTAATTTTTTCAATGTTTTGAAATTATCTTTTTTAATTCTTTTAAAAATCTATATGGTATTTTTAATGGTTATAAAAAATTTATTTATTCTTTTATTATTTAATAATTTTACTATTGTATGTTTTTCTATTTTTTGTCTAATCAAGTCAATAATTGCACCAACTATAAATATAAGAATAGTTGAACCAAGTATATAAAGAATAGCAAAACTACTTTCTAATCTAACTTTACTATTAAATACTTCATTCCATAAATAATGATTAAATAAACCGTCGTGTAACATATATATACCAAGAGTAGTTGATGCTAGAATATTAATAATCTTTATAGGTTTAACCTCTAGCTTTGAAAAAAGATGAAATATACATACACTTAATACTAACATAAAAATATTATTTGGTCCCCAAAGATAAGCCCACTCTGTGGTTCCAATTCTTTCAAAAAAAGTTCTAAAAAAATATATAAATGGGATTGATAAAAGCATTAACAAATATGTTATAGACGCTACTATAATGGTAGTTCTTTTTTTCTTAAAAAAGTTTATACCATATAACCTAATATATGATCCAACAAAATATAAGATAATAAGCCATACCAATCTAGTATACGATAGTATACTGTTAGCGAAACCATTAACCTTAACACTTTCTGTATTTCCACTAGTTAAACCAAAAATAGTTGGTATTATGCTCCACAAAATAATTAATATTAACAATAGTCTTTTGTGTTCAATTTTTTTAAGGTTCCTAACTATTATATTTAGATATGGACTAATTATATAAAGTATTATATATGATGTTACGAACCAATATCTATTTAATACTATAGGGAATAAAATATTTAATGGAGTTATTGGTGTTCCTGAAAAATGATAATCTAATAAAACATTAAGTAAATTATAAAAGAAAGTTTCAATTACTAATAAAGTTACTCTTTTAAAAGTTGGTTTATCTGTTATCATAAAGTAACCAGTAATCAAAATAAATAGATTAACCCCAAGCTCACCAAAAAAATAAAATGATTTAATTATAAATGTATTAAAGGTTAAAGTATAAAACCCATAACCACTTTTATATACGTAGTGAAACGATATAATTAACAGTATTGCTATTATTCTAAGTATTTCAAAATTACTTTTTCGCTCTTCTATCTTTATTTTGATCACCCCCATGCTATTAGCCTACTATTAATAGAATTTTACCATACTTTTATAATTAAAAAAAGACCTATTGAGGTCTCTTTCTTGTTTTCTTGCGTTTTTTATTTAGTAAAATAAGAATAGTAAGTGTTAATAATAAAAGAATTAAAGTAAAAATATACACGTAGTTAGCATTTGTTTTGGCTACTGAATCTTCTTTTGTACTATTAGTTTTATCACCATAACTAGAACTATTTATAGGTATTTCTTTTTTATTAACGTATAGTTTATACTTTCCGTTTGAGTATATATTACTATTATCTTTTGTTTCGTTCTTAAGTGAGGTTATGTACGTATCAGAAGTAAGTGATAAGACTGAATCGCTTGATAGATTTAAGGTTACTTCTTTGGCTTGATTTTCGCTATTAATAGAACCAGCCATTATACTTCCATCTTCTATAGTTGCATCTAGTGTAGAGATATTATCTATTACTATGTTTCCTTTTACTTCTTGATTTGTTAAATTAAGGGTAACATTACCACCATTTTCACCATCTTTACCCCATTTACCTTTTTGAATTCTTAAAAAGTCTCCATCATTGTTTGTAATGGTATTACTTTCTAAATCAATTAAAGCATTAGTATTGGTTACAAAAAAGGTGTCTCCTTTGTTAGTTGTAATTTCTGATCTTTTAGCAGTAAATGTAGAAGCAGCCGTTTCATTATCATTTTCAGCATCACCACTCATAGATTGATATAAGAATATATTTTTATATGTTTCTGAGTTACCGTTTAAGGTGGTGTTTGTATCTGTTAAAGTAGAATTATTTAATGTTACAGAGTTTTTTCCTTCAACAACTATTCCTTCTGCGGAGGTTGAAGTTAATTCCGCATTATTAACTACAATATTTGCTGTTGAGTAAACTGCAGGTGAACCCATTCCACTAGATTCATAGGTTCCTTGATTTACGGTTAAGTTTCCACCGCCTCTATCTGATCTTATTGCTGCTGAAGAGTTACCACTTGTTTTTACGGTACAATTGCTTGCTGTGATAGTACCTCCACCAGCGACCATTATACCACCAGAGTTATTTGCTGATGTAATAATTTGTGTACCACTAATAAATATATTTCCATCAGCATAAGCAAAAATACCGTTAGCATGTAAGGCGTTTGTTTTTACTGAACTTCCACTAATGCTTAAAGTACCACTTTTAACTAATATTGCTGCATTAGTTCCATAAAAGTCAGCATTTTCGTCGTTAGAGTCTCCTGATTTTTCAAGTTTACATTTATTAAGTTCGTTTTTACCACTTTCCATTAGAATGGTGTTTTCACCACCACTTGAACTTGAATATGTTTTACCTTCTTCTATAGTATTTCCACTTAAAACATTAGCTCCTTTAAATACGATATTAGCGCTGTTATCACCTGGTGGCATTCCAGGGCCGCCAGTTGGTGGATTACCAGGTTCTGCAAATACTACGGCAGGTACAAATAATAATAGTGCAATTAAGTCCCTTTTTTTCATGTTTCCTCCTAATTATTCTTTATTAAACATTTCTCTATAAGTTGCCATAACTTCTGTCATTTCTTCCGTAATTATCCTATTAATAGGGTTATCATCGATTGTTTCGTTTAAGACCTTTTCAACATCTTTAACTGGAAACTTTTTAATAACGTACTTGCCAACTTTTTCCCAATCATCTAAGTCCATTTCTTTTTTATTAACCTTTTCGTTTGTATTTATAACGTAATAATAAATCTCATTGCGTCTGTTAAGTCCACTATTTCGATAGTTTTTTGTATAGTAGATAACTTTTTCAAATGGCTTAATGTTTTTATTCTCTACAACTATTCCCGTTTCTTCTTTAATTTCACGAAGAAGGGTTTCTAAGTTGTCTTCTCCTTCTTTAACGTGTCCTCCTGGGAACTGATATGTTTTATGTGCATAACCAAGCATTATATTATCGTTATCATCAATAAGAAGGCCTTTTGCTCTTACAACGATTTCATCAACT
>CADBSQ010000155.1 GCA_902797415.1 uncultured Erysipelotrichaceae bacterium
AATGATGCAGCAGATAGGAATGAATCAGTTTCAAGAGAACTCTTTGTAATACCAAGTAATACTGGTTTACCAGTTGCTGGTACTTTACCTTCAAGAATTACAGATTTGTTTCTTTCAGCAAATTCTCTCATTGATAAAGTCAAGCCCTCAACCATGTCAGAATCATTGGCATCAACTATTTTCATTTTATTGATCATTCTACCAACAACGATTTCGATATGTTTATCAGAAACGTCAACACCTTGAGATTTGTAAACTTTTTGTACTTCTTCTAAAATATAAGTTTGAGTTGTAATTGGGTCTGTTGCTGCAAGTAATTCTTTTGGTGCGATAGGTCCTTCAGTTAGTCTATCACCACTTGCTACTTCATCCCCTACTTCAACACAAAGTTTAGCAGCATAGTTTGTCAAGTGTTCTTTTGCAGTAACATCATTTTCAATCATTATTTTAAATCTACCATTATTTGGTTCGATTAAAGTAATTTTTCCTGTTATTTCAGCAATTGTAGCTTTTCCTTTTGGAGTTCTTGCTTCAAATAACTCTTCTACACGTGGTAAACCTTGAGTAATGTCTCCAGCACTTGCAACTCCACCATCGTGGAAAGTACGCATTGTAAGCTGTGTACCTGGTTCACCAATTGATTGTGCAGCCATAATACCAACTGTTTCACCAAGTTCAACCTGGAAACCAGTGGCTAGGTTTCTACCATAACATTTACAACATACACCGTGTGGACTCTTACATGTTAAAATGCTTCTTATTTCAACTGATTTAATGCCTGCTTTAGTAATTTTTTTAGCAAGAAGTTCAGTAATTTCTTCGTCTTTTTCAACGATTACTTCTTTAGTTTCTGGATTAATAACTTTTTTAGCAGCAAATCTTCCAATAATTCTTTCTTCTAAAGGTTCAACTACAGAACCATCTGATGAATCAATTAAATCAGATACTTTAAGACCTATTATGCTTCCACAGTCTTCATCTTTAACGATAATATCTTGTACAACATCTACAAGTCTTCTAGTTAGGTATCCAGAGTTTGCTGTTTTAAGAGCAGTGTCGGCGTTACCTTTTCTAGCTCCATGAGTAGAAATAAAGAATTCACTAACGCTTAATCCCTCACGGAAGTTAGCAGTAATTGGTATTTCAAGAGATTTACCATTTGGTTTAGCCATTAAGCCACGCATACCACTCATTTGGTTAAACTGCAAGTCAGATCCTCTAGCTCCAGAGTTTTTCATAATGAAGAATGGATTATGAAGATCGTTATTTGCAAATTCTTTTAGCTCGTTACCAACTTGACTAGTAACGTTATTCCAGACTTCACAAACCTGCGTATATCTTTCATCTTCAGTAATTAAACCACGTTTAAATTGTTTATTAATTTTATCTACTACTTCTTGACCCTTGCCAACAAATTCCATTTTCTTTTTACTTGTTACGATATCAGCCATAGAAATAGTTAGACCTGATATAGTTGAGTATTTAAATCCTAGATCTTTTAGTTTATCCAAGAATACACTAGTTTCTGTAGTTTTATATCTATCATATACTTGAGCAACTATTTTCTTTAGTGATTTTTTATCAAATGGTTTAACTAAAGGCATTTTAGCAATTTCTTCTTTAAAGTTAGAACCTGGTTCTAAGAAGAAATCATCTGGTGTAATACCCTCTATGTTACGTTTATCTGGTTCATTAACGTATTGGAACGTATCTGGTAATATTTCATTGAAAATGATTTTACCAGGCGTTGTTACTAAGTATTTACCTCTCTGATGAGATGCAAATATCTTATGTCTAAATGAGTTAACTGGGACAACTATTCTAGTTTGAAGCGTAATTTCTTTTCTTTGATAAGCCATTACTGCTTCATTAGCATCTTTGTATACTTTACCTTCATTTGGTAGTCCAGCATCTTCGATTGTAATGTAATAATTACCAATGATCATATCCTGTGATGGAGTAACAACCGGTGTACCATCAGATGGTTTTAAGATGTTGTTAGAGGCAAGCATAAGAATTCTTGCTTCTGTCATAGCTTCTTCTGATAAAGGTACATGGATAGCCATTTGGTCACCATCGAAGTCAGCATTAAATCCAGAACATACCATTGGGTGAAGTCTTATTGCTTTACCAGGAGCGAGTACTGGTTCAAATGCTTGAATAGATAGTCTGTGTAATGTTGGAGCACGGTTTAGTAAAACTGGGTGTTCTCTTATTACTTCTTCTACTATATCCCATACGCATTCATCTTTAGCATCGATTAATTTTTTAGCGCCTTTAATATTATGAGCAAATTCACCTTCAACCAACTTGTGAATTACGTGTGGTTTGAAAAGCTCAAGTGCCATGTCTTTTGGTACACCACATTGATATATTTTAAGTGCAGGACCAACCGCAATAACACTTCTACCAGAGTAATCTACTCTTTTACCAAGTAAGTTTTGACGGAAACGTCCTTGTTTACCTTTTAAAAGGCTTGATAAGCTCTTTAAAGCTCTGTTTCCTGCACCACTTACACTTCTACCACGTCTACCATTATCTATTAGAGTGTCTACTGCCTCTTGAAGCATTCTCTTTTCGTTTTGAACGATAATACTTGGAGCACCAAGTTCTAATAATTTTTTAAGACGATTATTTCTATTAATAATTCTTCTATATAAATCGTTTAGATCACTAGTAGCAAATCTTCCACCATCTAATTGAATCATAGGTCTTAAATCTGGTGGTATAACTGGGATAGCATCAAGAACCATCCATTCAGGTTTATTGCCAGATTTATCGAATGCTACTAAACATTCTAATCTTTTACCTAATCTTATTTTCTTTTGACCAGATGCACCTTCTAATGAAGCTCTAATTGAATCTATTTCTTCCTTAACATTTACTTTAGAAAGAAGTTCTTTAATAGCTTCTGCACCCATTCCAACCTTAAATGAAGAACCATATTTTTCATAGTAAGCTCTATATTCTTTGTCAGATAAAGTTTGTTTAACTTCTAATGGTGCAGCTCCTGGATCTAGTACTACATAACTTACAAAGTAAATTACTTCCTCTAGTTCTCTTGGACCCATATCAAGTACAAGCCCCATTTTAGAAGGAACTCCCTTAAAGTACCAAATATGTGAACATGGAGAAGCAAGTTCAATATGTCCCATTCTCTCACGTCTAACTTTAGAACGAGTAACTTCTACTCCACATTTATCACATATAACGTTTTTATATCTTAAACGTCTGTACTTACCACAAGCACATTCAAAGTCTTTGGTTGGACCAAATATTTTTTCACAAAATAGCCCATCACGTTCAGGTCTTAATGTTCTATAATTGATTGTTTCAGGTTTTTTAACTTCACCATAAGACCATGTTCTAATTTTTTCTGGACTAGCGATTGAAATTCTAATACCTTTAAAGTTATTTACTTCTAGCATTACATATCACCATCCATTTCTTCTTCATCGTCAAATACATCAATTAATTCCTCGTCGTTTTCGATAATTGTTTCATCATCGGTTTCTGTTTCTGCAGTTTCCTCAGTTTCTTCTGTCTCTTCTTTGTTATCTTTATTATTTTTCTTTTGCATTTTCTTTTCGTTTACTTCATTCATCATTTCTAATGTTTTTGAGTCAATTTCATCTATCGAAATAACAGTTTCGTTTTTATCCTCGTAATCTTCTAATTCTTTAAGATCGTGATATTCATCTTCCTGATCGATAAACTGAATATCTAAACCGAGGGCTTGGAACTCTTTAATAAGAACCCTAAATGCTTCTGGTATTCCAGCGTATGAAAGATTCTTACCTTTTACAAGTGATTCATATACTTTAACTCTTCCGTTTACGTCATCACTTTTAACTGTTAGCATTTCTTGAAGTAAATGAGCAGCTCCATAAGCATATAGTGCCCAAACTTCCATCTCACCAGATCTTTGACCGCCAAATTGTGCTTTTCCGCCAAGTGGCTGCTGAGTTACTAGTGAGTAAGGTCCAGTACTTCTAGCGTGAAGTTTATCATCAACCATGTGGTTAAGTTTAAGCATATACATTACACCAACACTTACTTTATTTTCAAATGGATCACCTGTTCTACCATCAATAAGAGTGACTTTACCATCTTTATCCATTCCGGCATCTTCCATCATTGATTCGATTTCTTCGATTGAAGCACCGTCAAAAACTGGAGTAGCTGTATAAACACCAAGTTTTTTAGCAGCCATACCAAGGTGTAATTCAAGTATTTGTCCTAAGTTCATACGAGAAGGAACTCCCATTGGACTAAGCATTATATCAACTGGCCTTCCATCTGGTAAGTAAGGCATATCTTCTTCGGGAACAACCAATGATACAACACCCTTATTTCCATGTCTACCACTCATTTTATCTCCAACTTGAATTTTTCTTTTTTGAGCAATGTATACTCTAATTATTTTAGATACACCAGCACCTAATTCATCAGAATTTTCTTTTGTATATATTTTAACGTCATGTACTATACCATAAGTACCATGTGGTACTCTAAGTGAAGTATCTCTAACTTCTCTGGTTTTTTCACCAAATATTGCATGAAGAAGTTTTTCTTCACTAGTTAGTTCTTGCATACCCTTTGGTGTAACTTTACCAACTAAGATATCATTTTCTCTAACTTCAGTACCTATCATTATAATACCGTTGCTATCAAGATTTTTTCTAGCAGCTTCGCTAATGTTAGGTATATCACGAGTAATTTCTTCAGGTCCTAATTTTGTATCACGACATTCTATTTCGTAATGTTGTAAATGAATTGATGTAAATACATCATCTTTAACTAATCTTTCATTTAGGATTATTGCATCCTCAAAGTTATATCCTTCATATGTCATGAAAGCGACAACCATGTTTTTACCTAAAGCAAGTTCTCCCATATTTGAACTTGGTCCGTCTGCAATAACTTCGCCTTTTTTAACCTTATCACCCTTCTTAACAATTGGGTTTTGGTTAATACAAGTTTCATCATTAGAACGTTCAAATTCAACTAGATTGTATATATCTATATCTTTCGCGTTTTTAACAATAATTTTTTTACCATCCACATAATCTACAACACCATCTGCTTTAGCTACAACAGTTGAACCAGAATATTTAGCAACGCTTGCTTCAACGCCAGTTCCAACAAATGGAGCTTCAGTTTTTAAAAGTGGTATTGCTTGACGTTGCATGTTTGATCCCATTAGAGCTCTTTTAGCATCGTCATGATTTAAAAATGGTATTAAACTAGTTGTAAGTGAAACTATTTGATTTGGTGCTACGTCCATATAATCTACTTTATCAGCAGAAACAAGAACATCTTCACCATTAAATCTAGCTACTACTTCTTTACTAGTTAATGTGTTATTGTCATCTATTGGTGAAGTAGCTTGAGTTATATAATAATTCAATTCTTCATCAGCAGTTAAATATTCTATTTCATCAGTTAATTTTTTGTTATTAACTTTTCTATATGGAGTCATTATAAATCCATATTCATTAATTTTTGCATAACTAGCTAGTGATGCAATAAGTCCGATATTGGCACCTTCTGGTGATTCAATTGGACATATTCTTCCGTAGTGACTTACATTAACGTCACGAACATCCATACCAGCTCTATCTCTAGATAATCCTCCTGGACCTAAAGATGAAAGTCTTCTTTTATCAGTTAATTCAGCTATAGGATTAACTTGGTCCATAAATTTTGATAATTGAGATGAACCAAAGAATTCTTTTAATGCTGCAGTAACCGGTCTAATGTTTATTAAAGTTTTAGGAGTAACACTATCTATTTCAATAGTGGTCATTCTATCACGAATAACTTTTTCCATACGGTTAATACCAACACGGAATTGATTATCAACAAGTTCTCCTACTTGTTTAACACGTCTATTACCTAAATGGTCTATCTCATCAGTATTACCCACTGAAAACAATAAATTTAGGTAATAACTAACTGCTGCATAAACATCAGATATAGTTAATCTTTTTTCTAAAATTGTTTGATCGTTACCGATAATATTAATTGTTTTAGTATCATCTTCTGGATCGAATATTTTTACTATTTGAACTTTATTGAATGAATCTAGTTCATCATTAATAGTAACTTCTTTAACGCCATAACCTTCTTCAAATAATGGTCTAATTTTATCAATTATTTCTTTAGTTACTTTAGTACCCTTTTTGACGATAATTTCTTTGTCTACTTTAATGTTTTCAGCAATAGTTTGATTTAGTAGTCTGTCTAATACATTTAGTTTTTTATTAAACTTATATCTACCAACTTTTGCTAAATCATATCTAAATCTATCAAAGAACTGTGTTACTAATTGGTTCTTTGCTGATTCTAAAGTAGCAGGCTCTCCTGGTCTTAATTTTTCATAGATTTCTAAAAGCGCTTCATCTATTGTTTTTGTAGAGTCCTTTTCGAATGTATTTTGTAAGAATTTACTGTCTCCAAACATATTTATTATTTCTTCGTTTGTTTCTAATCCTATTGCACGCAAAAATGTAGTAATAGGTACTTTTCTTGTTCTGTCAATTCTTACATACAAAACGTCTCTAGCATCTTGTTCGAATTCTAACCAAGTTCCTTTATTTGGTATGACTTGTCCACTTATTACAGGTCTACCATTTTTATCTATTTCACGAGCAAAATAGATACTTGGACTTCTAACAAGTTGAGATTGAATTACACGTTCTACACCGTTTATTATAAATGTACCAGATTCAGTCATTAAAGGCATGTCACCAAGATAGACTTCTTGCTCTTTAACCTCACCTGTTTCATTTAAGTAAACCCTTGCATTTACCTTAAGTGGTGCACTAAATGTAACCGCTCTTTCTTTTGATTCTTTTACAGAATATTTTGGTTCTTCAAAAAAGTAATCTCCGAACTCTAGAGAGATATTACCAGTAAATGATACTACTGGAAAAGCATCTTTAAAAGTTTCTTCTATACCTTTTTCAAGAAACTCTTGATAAGATTTTTTTTGAACATCAAGTAGATTGGATAATTCTAATGTGTTCTTTGTCTTTGAGAAATTAACTCTTTCTCTGTGGTCTCCGAATTTTTTTGTTTTATAAGCCACTAGTTTCTTCACCCCTATACGTATATTTTTTCTGGGCAAGTTTTCATAAATAAAAAAGATATGCCACCAATTTATAATTTTACAAGCTCTTTGTCTATTTGTCAAGAGCAAGTAAATAAAAAATTTAAAAAACTCAAATTATTTATTTGAGTTAAAAAAGTTTTATGCGAACTATAATATACTTTTTATTTGTAAAAGTCAATATTTAATCAATGAATTTTTGCACAACGAAAGAATTTAAAGTTTTTTCTATTCATTTTTCTATTCAATAGTTCCACAACTCATACTCAAGCTTATTGGTCAAAGTAAGCTTAGAATTCTTGTCGCTGCTGCTCACCTATTAATCCACTAATAGTATCAATACCAAAACCAACATGGTAAGTAGTTGAATGTGGTGAAAGTAACCATTGGCTATTGTGACAACTATCATTACCATAATCAATAAGCTTTTTTCCAAGGCAAGTATTCCTTATATTTTCGCCTATGGCAAATCCATAATCACTTGGATAAATAAAAGCCACCTTTCCAATCCATTCTGTAGATCGAGGGCAATATCCACCGCTGCATATTGGTCCTGATATGTTTCCTAATACGGAGGTCCCCCTTTCATATCCATAAAACTTTGACGCTATCTTCCCTCCCTTAGTATTATATACTTCATTATAAGCACCTCCTAAATACCATTTTGTATTTTCCATTAAAGATTGTTAAGTAGTATTTAGACTTTTTGTATAATCATATTCACCTGTTTTTTTGTTATTATTACCATTGTACCAGTTTGTGTTTGTACACGTTGCTCCTTCTGGTGAAGGCTTTGTTATTACATCCCGATAAATTGTTACACTATCTTTTTTGACAGTATAAACCAATAAAAAAGTCCCCTTTTTAGGAACCTTTATTTGCTTTTCTGGCAATCGTTTTGATTGTTACATCTCTAACTTTTTCTTCACTAAATGGTTTTTGGATCATATCTATTATTGGATATGCAAAAGCCTTTCTTATTGTTTCTTCATCATTCATACCAGTAATTATTGAAACTGGTACTTCTTCAAATAGATTATTATTTTTAAAATAGTCTAATACCTCAAATCCATTAACTTTTGGCATATTTAGATCTAAAAGCATGCACATGATATTATCCCGATTTGAATTTGCAACTAAACTAATTGCTTCTTCTCCATCTTTTGCTAGTACAACGTTATATTCGTCTTTAAAGACTTTTTCTGCAAAAGTTCTAATTATATTTGAATCATCTACAACTATTATAGTCTTTCCATTTATTGTATTAGCTATTTGTACCGGTGGAACACTTTCGTTACTAGCTGCAACTTGTACATCAGCACCCATGTACTTTTTGAACACGTTAATCATCCTAGTAGCTTCTTCAATTAAATGATTGAAATCTTGATTTATAAAGTCTGGATTTGGCTCTTTAGCAGCTAATTCATGCTTGTAAAATACTTCCGCTGTATCAAAAGCACCAAAATATTTAAAATCACTTTTTAATGAGTGTACTATTACCTCATAGTTTACTAAATCAGATATATTCTTAAATTTTTCTGCTTCCTTTAGCTTGCCATCAACCTGAGATAAAAATTCTTCTAGCATCTGATTATATGTTTTCATATCACCAAATAATTCTAAACTTTTATTAAGGTCAACATTATTATCTGTAAGAATCTTTGTATCATTCATAAGATATTCACTCCTAACTATAATTATTATAAAATTATTTTCACTTTAAGTAAAGAAAAACTTTACAAATTATTAATAAAAGTACTTACTGTATCAATTGTTGTAATTCCATTTTCAATTTTATCTAAAGTACCAAGCTTATATTTTTTTTTGATAAACGTTTTAAAGTCTTTTAAATATCTTTCGTCCCTGTTTAAGTATTTATACCAATAACTGTTTTCTTTTAGATATTTATGCATTTTTTCATCATTTAAAAAAAACACTTGCATATAAGGAGTCATGTTAATCCTCAAATATTTTATTTATAGGAACCTTTGATAAGGGACCTGTGATATTTTTTTCGGGACTAATAGTTAGACTTTCTATTACAGCAAGTGCTTTTTGTGCAGTATTAATATATTTTTGAACGTTATCAAGATTAACATTTTTAAGTACCTTAGTTAGTTCATTTAAACCTTCTATATTTGTATTATTATTTCTTTGAAAGTTTAAATATTTGTTCCAAGACGCTTTGTCATTTCCGTATAAATCATAAACTTCATACAATTCTTGCCAAGTATGAGTTTTACTTGCAACAAGATCTATTAATGTTGGATTTTGAGACACAAAATTTTTAAATTCATCTTTTTTACTCAAAGAAATCACCTAATAAATCTTATGCAAGCTAAACGATAAGTTTCTTATAATTTAAACTCTTCCAAAAAATCATCTATGGTTAATTCTTTAAATTCATCACTTTCATTTATTTTAGGTAATTCAACTGTTTCGGTTTCTTCTGTCTTTTGAAAAGATTTTAATTCTGCTTTTAAGTAAGCTTCATCGTATTTTGTTTTAATATTCATTCCTGTAGATGATAAATCCATTATGTTTATTTCAGATGCTTTTAGATCAGTTAAAGCTTCATCTTTTCTAAAAGTTACATAATCCCTAGTGTTTAAAAGAGCACCATTTATTATATAATAAACTACTGTTTTATTCTTTTTCATAAGAGTAGTCCCTCTTTTTGCGCGTCCAGTACTTATTATTTCATTTAGTTTGACTCTTTTAGAAGTATTTTTATTGGTGAATATTGAAACGTATTCTTCATCACCAATACATGCAGCAAATACAGCTTCATCTTCTTTTAGGTTGATAGCTTTTACTCCTCCAGTTTTAACGCCACTTACTGGTACTTCACTATTATCGAAGCGTACACATTTTCCAAGTTTAGAAACAATTATAGATTCTGGCGTTTCTAAAGCAGCACCTATAATTCTATCATCTTCCTTAAGTTTCATTGCGCACATCAGTTTGTTATATCTAGTTACATTAAATGCATCTAAAGTACTTTTTTTAACCATACCATTTTTAGTATAAGTAAGTAAGTTTAAATTCTTTGTACAATCATTAATTATAAATGAATTAATAACCTTCTCGTTAGGCATTGTAGTAACAATATTGCTTATATGTTTACCTAAATCTTTCCATTTACCTTCTGGAAGAAGTGATACTGGTGAGTATAGATAATTACCTAGATCGGTAATGATAATGTATTTATCTTTGGTATTTGCTTCAAACAAGTTAAGTATATCATCCCCTGGCTTAAGACCAGTTGGTTCATCTTTATTGAAACTTTTTTTACTAACTCGTTTTACATATCCTTCTTTGGTTAAACATATTATAACATCTTCATCTTTAATTAGGGCTTCTTTGTCAATTTTAATGTCTGTAACCATATCACTGATATAAGTTTTTCTTTTACGAGCATATTCCTTTTTTATTTGTTTTAAATCATCTTTAATTGCTTCATTTAGTTTTTCTGGATCATTAATTATCTCTGTTAAACGTTTAATCTCAGCTCTTAAGAATTCAAGATTCTCCTGAACAGCGATAATGTCAGTATTTGTAAGCTTATAAAGCCTTAACATAACAATTGCTTCTGCTTGAATTTCTGTAAAACCAAATTTTTCAATTAAATTATTTTGCGCATCTGTTTTGTTTTTGCTAGATCTTATAGTTTCGATTACTTCGTCTAAAATACTTACAGCTTTCATTAAACCTTCTTCAGTTTCAGCTTGTCTTTGACATACAGCCAAATCAATCTTACAAGATTCTTTCATTGTAAATTTTCTATACTCTATGAATGAGTCTATTATAGCGAGTAATCCTAGCTGTTTAGGTCTTTTTTTAATTATGGCAACGTTATTAAAACTGAAGTTAGTTTGTAATTCAGTATTCTTTAATAAATAGTTTATTACTAATTCTTTATCGGCGTTAGCTTTTAAATCAATAACTATTCTTAGATCGTTTTCTTTATCAGATTCATCTCTAACTTCACTAATACCATCTATTTTTTTATCGTATCTAATTTCGTCTATCTTTTTAACGAGAAGAGCTTTATTAACATCATAAGGTATTTCAGTTATAACGATTTTATTTTTTCCTTTTTCCTTTACAAATTCGTATTTACAAAGTACCCTAACCTTTCCTTTACCAGTTTCGTATGCTTTTCTTAGCTCATCTAAGTCTTCTACGATACCTCCCGTAGGGAAATCGGGTCCCTTAATAATTTTTAAAATTGAATCTAGAGTGCAATCTGGTTTATCAATTCTTTTAATAGTTGCATCAACAACTTCCCCTAAATTATGAGGGGCCATATTAGTTGCATAACCAGCACTTATTCCGGTAGTTCCGTTTACTAAAAGATTAGGAAATCTTGCCGGTAATACAGTAGGTTCTATTCTTGTATCATCAAAATTATTGGTAAAATTAATTTTTGATTTAGAAAATTTATCTACATCTCCTAGGAGTTCTTCACTTATTTTAGATAGTCTACACTCGGTATATCTGTATGCAGCTGCTTGGTCACCATCGATAGAACCATTATTACCATCAACTTCAACTAATATTTCATTTTGTTTCCAATCTTGAGAAAGTCTAACCAATGCATCATATACACTTGTATCACCATGTGGGTGATAGTTGGCTATAACTGCACCAACTGCCTTAGCACACTTTTTAAATTTCTTATCATATGTGTTATGATCCTCATACATCGCATAAAGTACACGTCTTTGAACAGGCTTAAGACCGTCTCTTACGTCAGGAATTGCACGATCTTGAATGATATACTTTGAATAGTCAGCAAATCTTTTCTCCATTATCTCTTCAAGACTATATTCATAAATTTTATTAATAATATTTGACATTTAAACCACCATAAGCTATTTTAGCACGTTTTTTTCAATTCGCCAAATGTTTTTATTTTCGATAACTTGCTAAACTAACAACTTTTTTCGGTTTTGTATTTTTATCACTTTGAAATTCAATATCAGTAGACATAATTTTATTATATATATTACTTATGAATTCTTCATCTGAAACAACAAACTCAGCTAAATCTTCATCAAACTTTTTTAGATAACTGTATAAAAAAGGTATTAGATTCCAATATACCTCATCATATGATGAAAAATGTTGTTCTACAAAAGAATCTAGTCCATCTGCTTTAGACATTATTAAATTCCAAAAAAGAATATTAGCAAAAAAGGCAATCAATTCATCGTTACCCTCAAAGTAGTCCTTGATATATTTAAAACCATTATGAAAATCTTTTCCATATTCTCCAAATTGACTATGCATTTCATCAATAAAACCCATATACTGTGAAAACAATAAAGTGGTAAAAACACTGCCGCAGCTACCCATATTCAGTTTCTCTAGATTTGACATATAAAAAACTAAAGATATAAAGTCTTTTTTAGCTTCCTTATTATCATCAACTAAATTACCAACATATTCTCCTCTTAAAGAAACATAAGTATAAGCAATTTTAAATAAAAAATCATCATCATCATTAAATGTTTTAAATAAGAACTTTATAAAATCTAAATTAGTTTTAAGCTCTATACTGCAAGATTCAACTAAAGTTTTATTATGACTCCTTCTTATAGCTTCTTTCATGAGACCTACACTGTTTTCAAAAGATTCTACTTCATCTGGATCCATTTTTCCTTCTAAGTATCTTCTTACTAACATAAAAACACCCCTTTGCTAAGGGTTATAATATCACTGTTAACTAATATAATCAAGTGGTTCTCTTCTGTCTATAATCAGATAAATTAATAACTTTAGATTCTACTATTTTCGTTGGTTTAACATTAAAATCGATATTTTCTATTTCTGCAGTAAATAATATTTCCTTATAAAAATCTTTGTCAGTGATTACATGAAATGCTAAAGCTTTATCATAATTATATGTATAATTATAGAAAAAAGTTCTCACCCTCTTAGATAAATCCTCCAGTGAACTAAAGTAACTTTGAATTAAAGATTTAAAACTACTTTTTTGATGCGTAATAATTCTAAGAAGTAATACCCAAGCAAAAAAATTGATCAATTCAGTATTTCCCTCAAAACAATACTTTACTAGTGCCATTTCTCCTGCTGATTTATCACCCACATTTTCAAAAATAGCATC
>CADBSQ010000156.1 GCA_902797415.1 uncultured Erysipelotrichaceae bacterium
AGTAAATACTGATATACTTAAATAGTTAGAAAAAGGTGATATGATGAAAAAGGGATTTACACTAATTGAATTGCTTGGTGTTATTTTAATTATAGCTATTATTTTAATAATTGCTATACCAAATTATTTATCATCTAAGGCTGCAGCAACAAACGCATTAAATGATTTAGAGAAAAAAAGTATAGTTGAAGCAGCTAAATCATATAAATTAGACTATCCTAGTATTACCTCAGTAAATATAGAAACATTAGTTCAAGCTGGATATCTTAGAGATTTAAATAAAGAGTGTTCAAACGATCAAATTAATATATCTAATATAGAAAATATTAATGTTGATAATATAGTTTGTACTTGATAAATAGATTAGTCTTAGATATCAAGTATCATGCTAGTTATGATAATAATACATAATTTTAAATAATTAAAGGAGGATTTGGATGAATTTTTTTGCAAAACTTAAAAAAACATTTACAAAAGAACAAAAAGAAGAAAATAAAACTTATGAACAAGGTTTAACTAAAACCAGAGATGATTTTGTTCATAAGCTAAATCTACTTGGTATAAAGTATTCTAAAGTAGATAATGCATATTTTGACGAATTAGAGGAAATTTTAATAGAAGCGGATATTGGTGTTAACACAGTTTTTGAACTTCTAAAAAAGCTTAAAGCTAGAGCTAAAGAAGAACATATTACATCAGTTAAAGACTTAAATGAAACAATGGTTGATGAAATGTTTATGATTTATGTTGGAGAAGATTCTTTAAGTGATAAACTAAATATGGCAAAGTCTGGTCCAACTGTAGTTTTAGTTGTTGGAGTAAATGGTGTAGGTAAAACTACAAGCATTGCTAAGCTTGCTCATAAATATAAAAATGAAGGCAAAAAGGTAATGCTTATTGCTGGTGATACTTTTAGAGCAGGAGCGGTGGAACAGTTAAAACTATGGGCAGATAAAACAGACAGTTTATTTTACGGAAAAGATAATACTGATCCTTCTGGAGTTATATTCGATGGAATAGATAAAGCAATCGAAGAAGAAGCAGATATAGTAATTATTGATACTGCTGGAAGACTACATAATAAAAAGAATTTAATGCAAGAGTTAGAAAAAATTAATAGGGTAATTAAGAAAAAAATTCCTGATGCACCCCATGAAACCCTTTTAGTAATTGATGCTGCTACTGGTCAAAATGGTATTACACAAGCCTTAGCTTTTAAAGAGATAACTAATATAACAGGAATCATTCTAACTAAATTAGACGGAACAGCTAAAGGCGGAATTGTTCTAGCAATTCGTGAAGAAGTTAAACTTCCTGTTAAGTTTATTGGGCTAGGTGAAAAAATGGAAGATTTAAAATCATTTGATATAGAAAACTATATATATGGTTTATTTAAGGATTTAATGTAATATGGAAAAAACAATTTATTTAACAAATCTTTATGATATATATAATTTACTTTTAACTGATAAACAAAAAGAATATTTTAAACTATACTATTTTGATGATTTAACTCTTGATGAAATAAGTGAGAATTTAGGTGTTACTAAAGCAAATGTTTCTAAAAAAATCCTAGCTGCTACAAGAGTTTTAGAAAGTATGGAAGAAAAGTTAAGATTACTAGAAAAAAGAAATAAACTAAAACAAGAATTTGCCAGTGAGGATAACATACTAAAAAGAATAGAAAGGATAATAGAGTAATGATTTACATAATAATTGCAGCAATTATAATATTTATTATACTAGCATTTTTAATTTTTTATTATTATAAAGCAGATAATACGATGATTGAGTTTACTAAAAAGATTAATGATTCATATGAACAAATAAATAGTGAAATGCATAAAAGGGCAGAGACTGTAAAAACTTTAATTGAGCATATTATGCCTTCAATTATAGAAAACACCGATTTAGATTTAACTGTACAAAATCTTAAAAAAGCTATGGATAGTTATTTTATTGCGGGAACTAGAGATTATCAAATTAAAGCTCAAAATGAAATAACTAAACATATGAACGAATTAATCATACTTCTTGATAAAAGTTATAACACATTAATCGATAATAATATAAGAAGTTTAGTGGAAGAAATTAAAAAAAGTGAGGAAAAAATTACTTTTTCTAAAAATATTTTTAATAGCTTAGTTCAAAATTATAATGCCTATATATCAAAATTTTTAAACAAAAGAGTAGCTAAAACTTTTAAATATACTCCAATGAAAAAGTTGGGTGAGGAAAATGAAAAACTATAAATTAGTTTTTTTACTTTTAATTATTTTTACATGTAATGTTCAAGCTAAAGAAAAAGTAATAGATGAAATCTATATGAATGCTGAAGTAGATATTTTAGGAAGCATCCATGTAAAAGAAGCGATAATTACGGATGAAAAAGATTTAACTATACCAATAGTTTATAAACCATATACAACAAAGCAAACTAAGGAAAAAATAGAAGGAACTACACTTTATAATGCACATGGTCTTACTATAAAATGCGCAAAATCTTTTAGATCGGATAACTCCAGTTTTAAACTACTAGATAAATCTTGCACTGATTCTAAAAATTTTAAAGTAACTGAAAAAAAAGATAGAAAAATAATCTCTATTAAACGAGAAAAAAATAATAACGTATACCTGCTTGACTATTTTATTGATCAAGCGTTAGTTTCTCATAAGGATATCTCTGAACTGTTTTTCCCGTTTATTAGTGACTATGATTACGATATAAATAAAGCAAACATTCAGGTAGTTTTATCTGGTTATACTTCAGACTTTAAATTCTATTCACATTCAAATGGAAAGGGTGAATTAACTCCTATAGGAGAAAAAAAGAATAAAAAAACCCTTTATAAAGGAGTAATCCTTAAATTAAAGGATATACCAGCAGACACCACAACGGATGTTAGA
This sequence comes from uncultured Erysipelotrichaceae bacterium, assembly GCA_902797415.1. Taxonomy (GTDB): domain Bacteria; phylum Bacillota_I; class Bacilli_A; order RF39; family UBA660; genus RUG11867. Next base: position 2,908 of record CADBSQ010000156.1, read on the forward strand.
CTTCTTTTTAATAAAAATATTACTGGTATATCAGAAAAACTCATAAATAAAAGTAATCAAAATGCTTTTGATAGAATAGTTAAATTAGAAGAAAAGAAAATAAGTGATACTAATAAAAAACATAAAATACAAAAAATAAGAAAATCTGTCTCTATTTCTTTAATAGTAGGATACCTTGTACTAGGTTTAATTCTTTTATGGTATTTTATTAAAGAAAAGGTGGATAAAAACACTCTTTTATTCTACGTTATTCTAGGTATTTTAATCTTAATCTTTTGTATAAAGTAAATGTATGTATATGATGATTTTATTCCCATATTTCAGTAAAAAACATTGACAAAACGCCCATTTTTCTGGTATAATTAAGCTCCACAGGGTTGAAAACGCCCAAAAAGCTTGACATTCTAGGCTAAAAGTGCTAGAATACCCACTATCAAAGGAATAAAAGGGGGTAAATTATGAAAGGATACATTTTAGATTACATAAATGAAAATAAGTTTCATAAGCTCGAAAGAGCACTAAAAAAGTACAACATGCTTGCTTATAAGAAACTTAATTTCGAGTATTATCCAGAGCTTAGAAAAGGTAACTTTCTAGGTGATAAAGTAAATACTGACAACGATAATGGAACAATTACCTACGAACTAGTGTTACCAAGCGATCATATGTTTACTCAAGTTCATGGTAATATAAAATTACATTATATAGTTTACACAAAACAAAATGTTATAATGCTTGATAGTATTTCTCCAGAAGATATTCTTATAGAAGGTCATATGGCAGAGCTTACTACTTATAAAGGTGTTATGATTAGTTCACAAAATGAAGCAAAAGATAAATTTAAAATTGATTTACTTAATATGCTTAATGATAATAAATAGGATAATTAAATTATTCTATTTTTTTTATACATAAAATCTAAAAGTATGATATACTTATTTTAGAAATGAAGGTGGTTATTTTTGAAATCTAAAATAGGTATAGGAGTCATAGTATTTATATTTGTTGTGTTATGTATGAATGTAATCAGTGAAAATACAGTTAAAAATAGAATATATGGTTCTAGCAGTACTATGAGAGTTATATCTAGTGAAGAAAACAAAGATTTAGATAATATAATAAAGGAATGTGCAACTGATGAAGGCATAACCCTAGATATAGAATATGAATCAACACTAGATATAATCGAAAAACTAAATAATGGCGAAAGCTACGATGCAGTTTGGATATCTAATTCAATGTGGCTATACATGTTAAACTCAAACATCAGAGTAAGTGATTCTAAAATCATTAACATAAATCCAATAGTATTTGGTATCAGAAAGAAAAAAGCGAAAGAACTTGGATTTACTGAAAGAAGTGTTTCTCTTGAAGAAATAATAAATGCTATAAGCACAAAGAAACTATCTTTCGCAACTACTAACGCTACCCAAACAAACACTGGTGCTAGTAGTTACCTAAGTTTTCTAAGTATTTTGGCAGGTAATCCTGAAGTTTTAAAAACAGATCATTTAAAAAATCCAGAAGTAAAAGAAAAACTTAAAAACTTATATCAAAACGTTAATCGTACTAGTGGTAATGAAGAGTACTTGGAAGGTTTATTTAAAAATGGAAGCATAGACTCATTTGTAACATATGAATCATCAGTAATAAATTACAATAAAAAAGTTAAAAACGATGATGATCTAATATATGCTATATATCCATTAGATGGTGTTGCAATATCTGATGGTGTATTTGCTTACTTAGGAGAAACTAATACCGAACAAGAAGAAGCTTTTCTTGCACTACAAAAAGATCTATTATCTAAAGAAGTACAAAATGAAATGATAGACTTGGGAAAGCGTACGTGGTATGGAGGTACTAATAAAGATGCACCAAGAGAAATATTTAATCCAAAATATGGAATTGATACAAATAGATATTTAAATCAAAGTAAGTATCCAAGCAAAGATATAATTAAAAAAGCTTTAAACTTATATCAAACAGAACTTAGAAAACCTGTTTCACTTGTCTTTGCTTTAGATTATTCTGGTAGCATGTATGGAACCGGTGAAAAAGAACTTAAAAAAGCTATGGAGTACGTACTAAATAGTGAGGAAGCAGAAAACAATTATATTCAATTTACCGAAAATGATAAAGTTGCTCTTCTAACATTTAGTGACCGTGTATCTGATATTACAAGTGCACCAAACGGATCAAATACAACCAACTTACTAGAATTACTTGATAAAAGAGAACCAGATGGAACAACTAATATATATGACTCAGTCACTAAATCAATTAAGTTCTTAGAAAATGAAGATACAAATAAATACAATGTCTCAATAGTATTAATGACAGATGGATATGGAAATACTGGAAGCAAAGAAGATATGTATAAAGCTATTAAAAATTCTAAAATAAAAATACCGGTATATGGAATACTATTTGCCAATGCTACTGATTCACAATTAAAACCAATCGCCGAAAAAAGTGGGGGAGAAGTATTTGATGGATCAAGCGATTTAGTGAAGGCATTTAAAGTTGTTAGAGGATTTAACTAATATGGAAATTTTAGGAATAATATTAAGTTTACTTTTATTTTTACTTATGACATTAAAATATAAATTAGGATTGATTTTCTCAATTAGTTCAGCATTAATTCTTTATATCGCTATTAGTTTGATATTTACTAAAGAACCAGAAGAAATAACTGAAATAGAAAAAACAAACCTTTCTAAAAAGGGTAAAGACTCTATTATAAAAATTAGCAAATATCAAACTCTAATTGAAAATAAAACAATTAAAGATAATATAAAAGTAATATGTGATATATCAAATAAAATAATAGATACTGCAGAAAAGGGTAAAAAAACAAATGATGTAAAAAAATTTATTAATTATTATCTTCCATTTACATTAAATATTTTAAACCAATATAATGAAATAGAAGATAAGAATCTTAGTTCTAAAGAGAGTAAAGAATTTATGAAAAAAGTTGAAACTTTAACTGATAAAGTTAAAATTGCTTGTGAAAATACACTAAATTCTTTATATGAAGGCGTTATGATTAATACAAACGCAGATATCAAAGTGTTTGAGGGAATGCTTAAAAGTGATGGTTTGGTTGATGATAACATGAAAATAAGAATAGGAAGTGAAAAATGATGAATAAATTATCTAATAAAGCTCTAGGATTTATAGTCTTAGCCGTTCTTTTAGTAATAATATCTGTAGTAATATTATTCAATAACAAAAAGATTAATAAACAAACTACAACTATATATGGTGCTGTAGGTGGCGGAAAAGAAAACTTTCTTGCAGATGAAGAATTTACTGAGATTCTTGAATATGAGTATGATTTAGATGTTGTAAATGATACATGGAGTAATGGTAAAACAGTTAAGGAAGACTTAAAAAGAGAAAACGGTGATAAATATGATTTCGTATTTTTCTCTGATCAAAGATTTTATGATTACTTTAAAACACCAGCAACCGGAGATGAGGCACCTAGAGATACTGTATTAAATGGTAGTTTAACACTAAACACACCTATAGTTATCTATTCATGGGATGTCGTTGTTGATGCGTTAATTAAAGAAAATATTGTAACCAAAACAGATGATGTTTACTACATTACAGATATGAATAAACTTCTTGATTATATTCTAAATGGTAAGAAATGGAGTGATATTGGTCTTAACAATTTATATGGAAATATCAATATAGATTCAACTGACCCTGTAACAAGTAGTCCAGGAGCTACTTATTATGGACTTTTGCTTTCAATTATGGCAGGGGGAACGATTAATGATAAAAATGTTGATGAAAATTTACCTAAATTAAAAGAATTCTATGAAAAAAGTGGCTATATGAATAACACACCAGCAGATCTATTTGAAATGTATTTAAAGACTGGTGTTGGCGCCAAACCAATGATTGTGGATTATGAAAAAAGCATAATCGATTTTGCTAATTCTAATCCAGAAGGATATAAACAAATAAAAGATAAAATAAGAATACTATATCCAACTCCAACTATTTGGAACTCACACTGTATAGCAACATTTACAGAAAACGGTAATAAATATTTAAATGTCTTTAAAAATACTGATGTTCAAAATATTGCATGGAAAAAATATGGATTTAGAACAGGCACTACAGTTGGTTCTTACAAGGTAAGTGATGCCAAAGTAGATGGATTACCACAAAACATTGATAAAACAGTCTCAGGACTTAGAATGAATGTATATAATAAATTAATTGATTATTTGAAGGAGGAACAATAATGAAAAATGAATTAGTTTTAGAAGAAACAAAGGGTGTTGAAACTAAAAAGTTAGAAGAGAAAGTATCAAAAGGTGAGGTTACAGAAGAACAAGTTGAAAGTTCTTTAAACTACAACGAACTAACTAAGGAAGAAAAGAAAATAATCGATGATTTTGTTGCTAAAATGGAATTAGACTCAACCACCGATGTTTTATCTTATGGTAAAAGTGCCCAAACCGAAATCGCAAAATTCTCTGACTCAGTACTCGAAAATGTTAAAACTAAAAGTACTGGAGAAGTGGGGGACCTTTTATCAAATTTAGTAGTCGAAATCAAAGAATTCGATGCTATGAGTGATATTAAAGATCCTAAAGGAATCCTTGCTGCATTTACATCTGTAAAAAAGCGTATCCAAAAATTGATGGCTAAATATAATAAAGTAAATACTAATATTGATAAAATAGAAACATCACTAGAAAATCATAAGGTTACACTACTTAAAGATATCGCCATCTTCGATGATATGTATGAAAAGAACTTAGAATCATTTAAACTAATAAGTTTATATATAATCGCTGGTGAAAAAAAATTAGAGGAATTAAAGACAAAAACTCTACCAGAATTACAAGCACAAGCTAAAAAAACTGGTGACGAGATGGACGTTCAGAAAGCTAACGATTTAGAAGCGTTAATTAACAGATTTGAAAAGAAATTATATGATCTTAAAACTACGAGATTAATTTCAATTCAAATGGCTCCTCAAATCAGACTTATTCAAAACAATGACTCTGAACTAGTTGAAAAAATCGAGAGCAGCATAACAAATACAATTCCTTTATGGAAAAACCAAATTGTTATAGCTCTAGGTCTAGCCAACTCAAAAAGCGCTTTAAAAGCCCAACAAAAAGTATCAGAGTTAACTAATGATATGCTTAAACAAAATAGTGAAAACCTAAAGCAAGGAACTATCGATATTGCTAAGGAAAGCGAAAAAGCTATCGTAGATATCGAAACTTTAAAGAAAACAAACAAAGATATTATCGATACACTAACTGCCGTAATTCAAATCCATGAGGAAGGCTCTAAAAAACGTCTTGAAGCTGAAAAAGAACTTAACGTACTTGAAAAAGAATTAAAAGATAAACTAATCAATATGAAAGAACAAAACGAATAAACTTGCGCACCGCAAGTTTTTTTGTGAAAACAACTTCTTGACAATATTTATTAAAAATGCGAAAATTATCTCATAATACTAAGGAGGATTTAACATGAAAAAAACAAACAAAACCATCATCCTTGGAATAACTCTAGCCTTAATGTCTGCATTTTTTTATGCGTTTAACTTTATTTATGAAAAAATGTTTTTAACAAAAGTTAGTGGTGAATCAATACTATTTTTAATGTATTTTGGAGCATTTGCTGGATTATACACCATTCACTTATTTAGTAAAAATTTAAATAAATCTAATAAAAATAAAATCACTAAAAAAGAAGTACCCAAAGTACTTATAATGATTCTGTGTGAGTTATTTGCTTCCCTTTTAATTATAGAAGCATTAAAAATAGTAAATGCAGGACTTGTATCACTACTCCTAGTATTTGAAATAGTAATGACTTCTATAATAGCATATTTAATATTTAAAGAACCAATAAAAAATAATGATTTAATAAGTATCTTTCTAATTATAATTGGTTTTATTATTTTAAATTTTAATCCAAACTCAATAAAAGAAATAAGTGTGAGTTCTCTTCTTGTAATAGGAGCTTGTCTGTTTTGGGGAGTTGAAAACAATATAACAGGATTAATTAGTTCAAAAGAGCCTTCCTTATTTACATCTGTTAAATGTTTAGCAGTATCTATTCTTTACTTAATTATATCTTTTTTCCATGGAACCTTAGATTTATCTTATCCTATTTTAATGTTTTATGGTTTTATGTCTTATGGCCTTGGAATGATTCTTTATGCATTATCAACTAAATACTTGGGTGCAAATAGGGCGACATTAGTTTTTTCATTCAATCCAATCTTTGGTGTGTTTCTGGCACTTGTTATATTTAAAGAACAAATTACAATTACATTTTTAATAAGTTTGATATTTATGATTAGTGCGATTATATGTTTAAATAAAAGTAGTACATAAAAAACTTTTTATAGAATCTTAGGGTCCTTTTTTTAAGGATCTTTTTTTTGACTACAAAGGGCTTTAATGGTATAATTATTATATTAGAATGGAGGAGAATATGAGTAAAAAAGAAAAATTAGAAAAACAAAAAAAATTATATATGATGTATAAAGATAACAACGATATAGTCGATAATTTGAACTATGAGGACTTAGAACTATTATTAAACTACATATATAAAATTAATATGCATCTTAGGGAGGCGCTTAAAGATGTCGAATAAAGCATTATTCAGCAATAGCTATGCTAAAACTCATAACTTAAGTAGATTTAACGAAACAAGCGATTTTTATAGACGAACCGGTATAAGACTAAATGGTCCAGTCTACAAAATAGCAGGTATACTTAGCAAAATACCTCTTGATGATCCTCTTAGAAATGAGGTATTAATTTTTTTAATTAAGTGCAGATCCTTTGTTTTTTCAAGATTAGTAGAAGAAAATCTTGTAAGTGATGATGACATAATTGATATGTGTAAAAATGACCCAGAAGTGTTTATGTGTATCCCACCATTTTTTTATGAAAATCATCCAGAAATAATTGAAATACTTGCAGAAAAAGGGGGCTCCATGATATATGATTTTTTACCTCGTGACATAAGAAAACTGGACATAGTAAAAGAGGGTTTACAAAGAACTAAAAGATTATATTCATCAAGTAGTCACGGCACAGATAAAGACGGCTTTAACCAAGAATGGAGAGATAAGGATGGTAATTTAAAGCATTATTTCTCATTAAAAGGAAACTTTAACATTAATTCCAAGGAAGATTACATAAAAATAGTAGAAAAGTTCATTAGTGAGGGTATAAGTGCCCCATCATTTTGCAAAAAGTATGGTATTAGTTCGTTAAAAGGATTTAAAGAATTGCTAGAAAGAGTAAAAGAAGAAAACCTAGGCATTAATATAAAACAAAGAATCACATCAGTAAATAAAAACAATAGTGAAAGATTTGTTAAGACAGTTAGTGAAATTAGCAATGAAATAGCAAATGGTAGTATAACAATGGAAGATTATTTTAAAGATTATTATAGAGCATCGCATAAATATGATCATTTTATTAGATTTGGTTTTTACAACAATAAAGAACAACTATTAAAGATGATTATCAATTATATAAAGGATAATACCTATGCTATTTGTCTATATCCAATGATGCAATTCTTTTCCGCTAAAAACGCTCTTGATTTAGCAACAATAATTATGAAAGAAGTTAAAAGAAGTAAATTAAATAATTCAGATACAGTCAGAGAATGCTATAGTTCTACTAATATTTTAAAAAAGTTTATGACTAATTATAATAGAAAAACAACTATAGGTACTTTAATAATAAATGATGTTAGGTTTGAAATTGATGATGATATACTAGATCAAATAATTGCTTATATAAAAAGTAATGATTTATATATATGTCAATATGTAGTAAATACAGTAGCTAGAAAAATTGTGTTAGGTGAGATTGACTTTATGGCAGAAACTGATAAACAAAAAGAAGAAATGAAAAACGAAATACTACTAATGGATAAAATTAATGAAATAATGATGAATAATGGTGATATAGAAGAGTATTTTGAACTCATGGAAGAAGAAAGTAAAAAAAGCCTAAATAACTAAAAAAATTAAATGGAAACATTTAATTTTTTTAGTTATTTAACTTACATTTGTAGTAATCGTATAATTCTTTGAATCTATTAAAATGAACTATTTCACGCTGTCTTAAGAAAAGTAGGGCATTTGTTAAATCATCATCAGTTGATAAATCAATTAAAGACTCATAAGTTGCACGGGCCTTTTGCTCCGCGGCCATGTCTTCAGAAAGATCCGCAAATACATCACCAGTGGAAGCAAAATAAGAAGCAGTAAATGGATTACCAGATGCATCAATTGGATAAATACCCTTACCATGATCAGTAAAATAACAATCTAAACCTTCATTTTTAATCTCTTCAATAGAAGCATCCTTTAAAAGATTGTGGACCATAACCGAAATCATCTCAGCATGACCTAACTCCTCAGTAGCAATATCATTTAAAAGAGCCTTACCCTTATCATCTGGCATATTAAACTTTTGACTAAAATATCTTAACGCAGCACCAAGTTCCCCATTTGGACCACCAAGCTGAGTAACAATTAACTTAGCCATTTTTAAATTTTTTTTCTTAATCCTAACTGGATAAGGTAAAATCTTACAATACTTATACATGATTTCCTCCCCATGGCCAGTGATTAACCCAATCGTATTTTTCCTTCAAATCACTTAATTTTAAAGGGCCAAAAGACTCATTAAATTCCTTTTCTTTTACCATTAACTTATTTGTAAAATCTTTAAACAAATTATATGCATAAGAATCATCAGGGTTTAAATCTAAATAAAGGTTTAGATCATTAATACCAAATATTAACTTTCTAATATCGTGAAGCATTTGTTCGTGTTTAGAAAAAAATTCTAATCTTTTTGGTTTCTTGTTCTTATATGGATCATAAAGACTAGGGAACAGATTACCGTGAGATAGGGCTTTATCTAAATCATAGACTTTGATGAATTCTTTATTATCTTTGTTTATACTTAGTTCAAATTCCATTGGAATATTTGTAATATCATATATTCCTTCTTTATCAAATAACATTTTAATTCCTCCTAGTATAGATTATTGTCTATAGTTTTTTTGGTGTAGGCATAAGTGTATATTTTGTGTAAATTTTGGTGTAAAGTATGTTTTTTTGTATTTTTTTAATTGAATTATGATTTTGGGTATTGTACTATTAGTGTAGAAAGTAGTATAATTTGTATAGAATGATTTGCTACTTTACATATTTAGGTGTAGGTATGCATAAGGGATGCGATATTATGAAACATTTTAGCGTACTTAAAGAAGAGTCTATAAAGGGGTTAAACGTTAATCCTGATGGTATTTATGTAGATGCTACACTTGGGTATGGTGGACACGCAAAAGAGGTCCAGAAGCGTTTAAAAAGGGGTATTTTATTCGCCTTCGATGAAGATATGGACGCCATCAACTACTGTAAAAAAAACTATTCATTTAAAAACGTTGAATACATTCACTCTAACTTTGTAAATATGAAACATGAATTACAAAAAAGAGGAATAGAAAAAGTTGATGGCATCATATTTGATTTGGGTGTATCAAGTGTACAAATCGATGAACCTGAAAGAGGGTTTAGTTTTATGAAAGATGCTCCACTTGATATGAGAATGAATAAAGATAAAGATTTTAGTGCACAAGATGTAGTAAACAAATATTCTACATCTAAACTTATAGATATATTTTTTAAATATGGTGAAGAAAAGTACAGTAAATCTATTGCCAAAAACATTGTTGCCAATAGACCAATAAATACTACTTTAAATTTGGTTAATATTATTAAAGCCAGCGTACCAACTAAATATTTTAACGAAAAACACCCTGAAAGAAGAATATTTCAAGCGATTAGAATTGAAGTAAATGACGAGCTTAACGTTATTGAAAAAGTTTTACCTGATGCAATAAGTTTTCTTAATTCTGGTGGAAGAATATGTGTTATAACATTTCATTCTTTAGAAGATAGAATAGTAAAAAATACTTTTAAAAAGTTCAGTGAGGATAACTCTCTATTAAAGGGTACTCCTGAGACTAATGATCAAAGACTAATTAAATTAATAAATAAAAAACCTATATTACCTAGTGATGAAGAGCTAACCAAAAACTCTAGAAGTGCCAGTGCTAAGTTAAGAATAGTAGAAAGGATTTAACATGAAAAGAAAGAAAAACTATGATAATAAAGAAATCTTTTTAATTGTTATAATACTGTTTTTCTTTGTTTTTATGTGCATTTCTATAGTATATTCACAAGCTACTTTATCAAAAAGTAATATTGAAGTAGAAAGACTTAGAAGTAAATTAGAAAAACAGAAAAAAATAAATGAAAGTTTGAATATGCAAGTTGATGAACTAGCAAGTTTATCCAATATTCAAGAAGTTGCTAAAAAGTACGGTTTAAGCTATAATAATGATAATATTATTGTTATTAAAGATAAAAAGTAGGTGAATCATTTGAAAAATTCAACTATTCGTATAAGTTATATAGGTATAACCTTAATTTTTTTAGCTTTTGGTATTATTAGTTTAAAACTTATCTTTGTTAGTACCTCTAAGGTAGTTGATGGAGTTAATATAAAAAAGTTTGCTGAAGGTAGAAATACCACTAAAAAAATATTGTCTGCATCACGTGGTAATATTTATAGTGAAAATGGGGCCGTGCTTGCTCAAAATGTAAATTCTTATACAGTCATTGCATACTTAGAAAAATCACGCACAACAGATAAAAAACATCCAAGACATGTAGTAGATAAAGAGTATACTGCTAATGTTTTAAGTAAATATATTAATATGACTCCACAAGAGATATTAGATTTACTTAATAATGATGGTTATCAAGTAGAACTTGGCCCTGGAGGCAGAAATCTTTCTGAACGTAAAAAACAAGAAATAGCAGATTTAGACTTACCAGGTATTGATTTTATATCTAGTAGTAAAAGGTATTATCCTTTTGGTGACTTTGCTTCTTATTTAGTCGGTTATACTAAAAAAGATGATACTGGAAAAATAAATGGTGAACTTGGAGTAGAAGCATATTATAATAGCGAATTAACAGGTACTGATGGTTTTATGACATATCAGCAAGATGCATATGGTTATAGAATGGTTAATACTCCAGTTATAAAAGAAGACGCAGAAAGTGGAAAAGATATTTATTTAACAATCGATTCTAATGTTCAGATGTATTTAGAAAATACTATTAAATCTTTAGCAGATAAACATTCATTAGAGTGGGCAACCGTAACTGTTGCAAATGCTAAAACAGGAGCTATATTGGGTAGTGCATCTGTACCTAGTTTTGATCCCAATAAGTTAAATATCACAGATTATAACAATCCTTTAGTTAGTTACTCATATGAACCAGGTTCTACTATGAAAATATTTTCATTTATGGCAGCAATAAACGAAGGAAAATATGATGGAAACGCAACTTATTCATCTGGTTCATTTATGATAGGGGAGGACAAAGTAAGTGACTGGAACAAAGTTGGTTGGGGAAATATTACTTATGATACAGGATTTACTTACTCATCAAACGTTGCCGCTGCTAATTTAGGTCTTTCTATTGGTAGAGACAAATTAATCGATTATTATGAAAAACTTGGTTTTGGTACAAAAACTGGAGTTGAAATTGCTAATGAATTAAAAGGAGAGATTGATCCAATATATAAAATTGAAGTAGCTAATGCTTCTTTTGGTCAAGGTATAATGACAACACCTATTCAAAACATAAAAGCTTTGACATCACTAGCAAACAAAGGAAGTGTATTAAAACCATATATAGTTGATAGAATAGTAGATACTTCCAATAATAAGGTTATATATAAATCAAAAAGAAAAGTTGAATCTAAGGTATTTAGTGAAGAAACTGCGGAAAAAGTATTTGATTTGATGTATCAAACAGTAAACTCTGAAGATGAAAACACTACAGGTCAAATATATAGGACTTCATCAACTACATTAGCAGGTAAAACTGGAACTGCACAAATAGTTGGTAAATATGGTGGCTACATATCAAGTGATTATGATAATATTAGATCATTTGCTGGACTTTTCCCATATGAAAATCCTGAGTTTATTATTTATATCTCTGTTAAAAAACTTGCAGCACCATCAACTGCTATTGCAGACTCAGTCAAGTCTATAGTTGAAAGTATCGCTAAATATAAAAACTTAAGTGACTTGCAAGTTGAAGAAGATAAATCTAAAATAATTAAAATTAAAAACTATATTAATAAAGACGTTACTTCTTCTGTAGATGAACTCCAAAAATTAGGTTTAAATGTTGTTGTTTTAGGCAGCAAAGATGTTATAATAAATCAGTACCCAGAGAAAAAAATGTCACTTAAAAAAGGAGATAAAATATTCTTGTTAACAAATGATACAGAATATTTGATGCCTGATATGACTGGTTGGACAAGCAGTGAGGTTAATAATCTATGTAATCTTTTAGAACTAAAACCAGAAATAAATGGTTATGGAGAAGTTAAATCACAATCCATAAAACCAGGAGACAAAATACTTAAAGGTACAAAAATTGTTATAAACTTAGAAAGAAAAAATATTGTAAAGAAGGAGGAAATAATCGATGAATCACAAGACAAAGAAGAATAATAAGTTGATAAGATTTTTAAAAAGTCAAAGCATGGTATCGCTTGTCCTAGCATTTCTTGTTTTGTTTTTAATAGTTTTTAATAATAAATTAATCCAAAATGAGAAAATATATGTAATTGAAGGAAGTAATAAAAAAGTTGTTTTAAAGACTGGTTCCGTTGCTATGAATAATAAAATTGTATTCTTTAATGGACCAAAAATATCTTACCATGGTAAAGATGTAGAATTAAAAAATTATAAGATGGGCTTTTATGTAAATAATAAAAAAATATATGAAACTAAAAATCTTGACGAAGATACAACCTATAGTCTTAAAATGATTTTAGATAATAACAGTTTTAACTTTATGGATAGTAGAAAGAACTCAAATATTTATACAAAAGATGTAATTAAGAACATCGAAAAAATGAAATTTAAACTAACTGGAACAGACAGGAATGGTAAAAAAATTAGTATATCTATACCTTTAATGGTGAGTGAAGTTTAAAAAAATTAATAAATGAATAAAAAAAGCTTGAAAAAAGCTTTTTTTATGGTATAATTAAGGAGCAATTGCTTAGGTCTCCTTAGCTCAGCTGGTAGAGCAACTGACTCTTAATCAGTGGGTCCAGGGTTCGAGTCCCTGAGGGGACACCATTTTTATTGTCTAGTAAATGGGCTTGTAGCTCAGCTGGTTAGAGCGCACGCCTGATAAGCGTGAGGTCGGAGGTTCAAGTCCCCCCAGGCCCACCATTTAT
>CADBSQ010000157.1 GCA_902797415.1 uncultured Erysipelotrichaceae bacterium
AATTATTGTTTAAATATTTTATCTGAAGATGAAACAAGCATTCAAGATTTGATGCTTGAAAAAATAAACAACTCTACAAGTAAAAAAACATCTAATCATAAAAATGATATCTTAGTTAGTGGACTAGACAACGTATTAATAAATATAGCTTCTTGTTGTATGCCAGTCTATGGTGATGAGATAATAGGTTATATCACAAAAGGCAATGGAATAACCGTTCATAAAAGTGATTGTTCTAATATAAAAAACGTTAAAGAAAGACTAATTGATGTAGCTTGGAACGAAAATTCTGATGAAAAATATATTACGTCTATAGTAGTAGAAACTGATAACTCAAAAAATATTCTTCTTGATATAGTAACAAAATCTAGTCAAAGAAAACTTAACATAGAATCAGTTAATACAATTAATAAAGATGGAATACTAAGTTATAAGTTAATGGTTAAGGTACCTAATAAAACTGCTTTAGATGATTTTGCCAGCGATTTAATGGCTTTACCATTTGTTAAATCAGTTAGAAGGGAACATAGATAATGAAAGTTGTTATTCAAAGAGTGAAACATGCTAGTGTTAGCGTTGATAATAAAGTAATTGGTAAAATAGATAAAGGCTTACTTCTTTTATCTTGCATCATGGAAGAAGATGAAGATAAAGACTTAGATTACTTTGTGAAAAAAATAGTTAATATGAGAATATTTGAAGACGAAAAAGGACTTATGAATAAAAGTTTAATCGATGTTTCGGGAAGTATTTTATCAATAAGTCAGTTCACACTAGCAGCTAATACCAAGAAAGGAAACAGACCTTCATTTCTGGGTGTCAAAGAAAAAACAGAAGCAAAAAGAATGTACGAATTATTTAATGAAAAGCTAAGAAATCATGTAAAGGTTGAAACAGGAGAGTTTGGTGCAGACATGAAAATAGATGTACTTCTCGATGGACCAATTACAATAGAAATGTAGTACGTGAAATAAAACAAGCCAAATTCAGTGGTTGAGTTTTCAATTATTAAAAATAATTGATATGAATAATATTATGTAGTATAATTTTATATATAAAGAGGTGCTAGAATGATAAAAAAATTAAAACAACTATATAAGGAAAACCGTGTATTTACAATACTAATGTGTATTAGTGTGACATGCTTACTACTAGTAATCATATTATTTGGTTATTATTTGATAAGCAGTACATCAAAATCAAAATATGGTACTAGACTAGATGGTATAAACGATGTAAAAATTGATAATGAAAACAAATTAGAAAATAGTATCCAAAAAATGGATGGCGTAGATGAAGCTACAGTAAATGTTCATGGTAAAATAGTTTATTTAGATATTAAAGTAAATGATGATACTAGTATGGACTCAGTTAAAGCCATCGCTGATGAATCATTAAAATTATTTGAAGACGACTACCTAAACTACTATGATTTTCACTTCATGGTAACAAAAGACAACGAAGAACAAAAAGAATTCCCAGCACTTGGATATAGAAAATCAGGTGCTAAAAAAGTTACATGGTCACACAATACCGGCGCATAAAATTAGAAGGATGAATTTGTTATGAGAAAACGTAAAAAGATTATTATTTATGGTTTAATATTTGCAATAATATGTGCAGGAGTTTTATTTGGCGTATATAAGGTTATGAGTGATAAAACAAAGCTTAACATAACTGAAAAAAAATATATCACTGATAATGCATCCAAAGTTTTATCTGTTAATGTCGTTAACGATGCCAACGTATTTGGTAAGGACGGTAAAGGATTATTTTATGACTTCTTAGATGGATTTAGTAAAGAATATAACTTAGATCTAAACATAGTGACTATATCTTCGCACGATAAATCTACTGGAATAAATTTAACTAGAGGTAATAAAATTAGAAATAATGATATACTTTTCTATACAGATAATTATGTATTAATAAGTAACTCACATAAGGAAATAAAAGATTTACAAAATATTACCAGTGAGGTTGGTTACTTAAAAGAAGATGCAAAGCTATTACTTAAGTATTTAACAAACAACAAACTAGCAGTTAAAGAATATGAAGACGAAAAAGCTTTAAATGATGCTTTAAAAATAGGTGACATCGAATATGCAGTTGTTCCTAATTTAAAATATGAAGATCAGATACTAGACAACTTATTTTCTATTTGTTATCACTTTACTGATCTAGCAGATTATTATTATATATCACTAAATGATAATGATAAAACATTTTTCTCCATTATGAGTAAATACTTCCTAAGATGGAAAGAAGACAACTTAGAAAAGAAGATTAATGAGTATAGATTTAATACATTTACTAATAAATTAAAAATTACTGAAAAAGAGTTAGATGTTTTAAATAGGGCAACATATGTATATGGTTTTGTTGAAAATATACCTTATGACACATACTCTAATAAAAACTACGGTGGTATAAATAGTATATATTTAGATGGATTTTCTGATTTTTCAGGGTTTAAAATTAAAAAAGAAAAATACAGAAGTCTTAGAAATCTAAAAAGTGCAGTTAATAGAAACAAAGTAAATATATATGAAGATTATTTTGATGTAACTTCTGATTACGATAAAATAGATTCTAATAACTATGTTACAGTCAGTGTTCTTATGAGAAATGATGATACAAGAACGTTTAATAGCATTTCTTCTTTAAAAAATGAAGAAGTCTA
>CADBSQ010000158.1 GCA_902797415.1 uncultured Erysipelotrichaceae bacterium
ACTTCTATTTGTTGTATTTCCTCCTGCTGTTGCATATCCATAATCACTTGGATATACAAGTGCTACTTTTCCTGTCCACTCTGTTGCTCTTGGACATACATCATAACATGTCTGTCCTTCAGTGCTTCCAAATACTTCTGTTCCTCTTTCTTTTGTATACATTATGCTTGGTACTCTATCTGCTGACAAATTATGTCCTCCTAAATACCATTTTGCATCTCCTATTTGAGCCTGTGCTACACTTGTTAGTCTCTTTGATATATCAAATATTGCTGTCTTTAAACTATAATCTCCATTATACCATGTTGTATTTTCTGTTAGGCTCAGATCTAAATAATCTCCGTTTAATTCGTCTTTTAAATCTGTCTGAGTCCAGTCGTTACTTATACCATTAGAATGTGAATCCCATGAATAATTTCCTAAACTGGTTGCCCTTATTAATTTGATTCTTGTTTCCAAGTTTCCAGTCCCATCATCTACGTTGTTCATTACTCCTATTATTCTCCAGCCTGCTTCTTCTTCATTAAACGTTACATAGTTACATGGGTTTGCACCGACATACCTTAAATTGTTATCTACTGTACCATCATACGCTAGTGTGTTTGTGCAATTTGCGTTCGCAGGCACTTCTCCTGTTATTACATCTGTACTATTTGGATTGGCATTACTAACTAATTGCATTAATTGCTCTGCTCCTGATAGACTTCCTTCTTCTAAGTTAAAATAACTACTAAATGTAGCATTTATATCACTGTTTTGTTCTACATCTAAATTATTCAGTGTTATTGTAAGTTTATAATAATATGTTGTGTTTACTGGCACTAATATTCCATTTTTTAGTGTTTCTGTAGTCTCTGCATTACTTGTTGGTACGTTACCTGAACCAATACTAGTGTAAGAACCATTTTCGCTTGTACTTTGTTCTAGTGTCCATGTTAAAGAATCACTTGTATATGTATTAACTAAGTTATACCAATTAATTTTTGCATATGTATCTTTTGTTCCTGTATTCTCTAATGTAAATTTTTTAGTTATGGATTCCCCTAAGTTAAGCGTTCCACTTATTCCATTGTCATTGTCATTAAACTCTAAGGCTATTGTTGCTGTACTTGTTTGTATTTTTTCATTGTTATCGTTTGATACTGTGCTACTAAAAAAAGCGAAACCTATTCCTCCTAGTACTATAAATGCTGCTACTGTTATAAATATTGCCATTATTTTGTTTTTTTTATCTGTGTTCATGATGCCCTACTTTCTTATAGTTTAATTCTATAACAAGTAAAACATTTTTTCAATAATAAAAAAAGCAAACTGAAGTTTACTTTCTTGATAATAACATTTCTAACTTAGATTTTTTATGTACTAACTTATTTTGTTTAACCTCATCACAAATATTTGTTAAATAAGTTAATTTTAAAGATAAAAGAGTACCTCCATTTAAAGAATAATTTGGTTTTTTAAATTCATAATGCTTAAATATTAGAGGAACCTTAGAAGAAAAGTTAATTTTTCTTTGAACAGGTCCATCCTTCATCAGTTTTTGAATACCATAAGTACTACTAATAATAAAACAGTACTTATTATCTTCACAAACCTTACTTATATTTCCAATAATCTTATCAACATTTCCTAAAAATTCTTTTAACTCTCCAACAGTCACAATTTGACCAATATCATAATCAATTATAATTGCTTCACTAGCTGAATTAATAGTATTAAGTACATTAGCTGCACTAAATAAATTGTTATCATTTATTAAATAAGTAATATTTGGTGATAGTTCTTTTTTTTCACCATTTAAATAAAAGTTTAAATCATTTAATCTTTCTTGATTAGTAAATACTGTACATTTTATATTATACTGACTTAAATAATTAGCAAAACAATTAATTTGTCTATTTTCTCTCTTAAATAGATTTTGCATATTAGTTTCTTCATATAAACTATAATACTTTAAATTAAAGTTTTTCATTGTTTCTACAAAACTATCAATAATCAAATGTTCATAATTAAAATAAAGAATTTGATCTTCTGCTTGAAGAGCAAAACCACTTTCTACTAGGAAAGCTTCAACATTATCTGGTGTAACTAAATCATTTTCCAAGACTTTAATTTTTTGTTCAACATTAGCCCAATGCTCACCCTGCTCTTTTAGTATTAGTCTTTGATAATTGTTATTGTTGAATTTATTCTTACCAACTATGAAACCAATTTTAGCAAAACCTTTAATTTCATACATAGCTTTACTTATAGTTTTAGAAAAAGTTTTATATGTATCTAAACTTGTACTAGTTAATATAAAGTGTAAATATATCTTTAAGGCTTTGTCTGCATTTATTGTTTTTATTATTTCTCTTATTTGGTTAAACTTTTCGCCTTCATTAAAAACATAAAAAATATGGAGATTTTTTTCTTTATTTAAAGAATTATAAAAAGTTTTAACTGCTTCATTATGCATTAGTTCATTATCATAAATAAGATTATCAACAAAATCATTCTTTTTAACGTTTTCAATTTCTACACTGAAATTTTTGTAACCCGTTACATAATCACCTGCCGGCGCAGCTAGTGTAGAAAAAAGAGCGGTGTTTGTTAATGAATCTAAATTAGGCATTAGTTTCGCACTGTATATCGGAGTAGAGTCTCCTTTTTCAACACCAAAACCATTGATTAGCATGAGTATGGTTTTATTCAAAAGAACCACTACCTTTCTACATACGAAATTATAACATATTTTATAGTTTTTGTGTTAAAATATTTTTTAGTTGGTGATTACTTATGAATGAAAAACACTATAATACTTTAAATGATTTTTATAGAAAAAAATTTGGATGCAAGGTTTTTAAAGTTAGTTTAGATGCCGGTTTTTCTTGTCCAAATAAATCTTCTGGTGGTTGCACTTTCTGCACAAGAACTCCTTATATAGGAGATAAGAATGATGACTTACTAGTGCAGTTTGAAAAGATAAAAACGATGCTTCATAAGAAGTGGAGAGATGCTAAATACATAGCTTACTTTGAAGCAGGTACAAATACATATGCAAGCGTTGAAACCTTAAAAAAAACATTTGAACCCTTACTTAGGCTTGACAATGTTGTTGGAATAAACATTGGTACTAGACCAGACTGCTTAGATGATGATGTATTAAATTATTTAGAAGAACTGTCTAAAAATACATATCTAACAATTGAACTAGGAGTTCAGTCCATGCATGATGAAACTCTTAAGCATATTAATCGTGGTCATACTTCAGAAGATGTAAAAAATGCTATAAAAAGACTTAAAGAAAGAAACATAACAACAGTTGTACATATTATAAATGGTTTACCTAATGAAACTAAAGAAGACATGATAAAAACAGTTATAGAATTAAATAAACTAGGTATAGATGGTATAAAAATTCACATGCTTTATTTAGAAAATGATAGTTTAATTTCTAAAGAAAAGTTCCATATTTTAACTAAAGATGAGTATATTGATATAGTATGTTCTCAGTTAAGATATTTAAATAAAGACGTTATAATACATAGAATTACATCTGATCCTGATAAAGACAAAGTAAAAGAGCCTTTATGGCTCATTAAAAAGTTTGTTGTTTTAAATGATATAGACAAATATATGAAAAATAATAATATTTATCAAGGTGACTTAACAGAATCTAGGTAAATAATAAATGAACACTTAAAATCCTAAAATGTATGGATTACTCCATGAACCATTTCCATCGACTGGCCTAACCCAAGATTTTAGATAAACTACTGGATAGACTCCGCGTGCGTTTCTAGTAGAGTCAAAAGTCAGTTTATCTCTGTATGCTAATACTGGTGAACCTACTATTGGTGTTAACATCCAGTTCCACGAACTTGACTTTAACCAATCATTATAGTAACAACTATCTTCATTAAAATTTTGTAGATTTTTTTCTAAGCAAGTATTTCGCAATGTGCTTCCTACAGCGAATCCAAAATCGCTTGGATAAATAAGTGCTACTTTTCCAGTCCAAGTCGTGCTTCTTGGACAGTATTCAGTTTCACATACTTGACCATTTGTGTTTCCCCATACATCAGTACCTCTTTCTTTTTCATAAAATTCACTTGAAGTTCCAGAAACACTTGTTCCGGACATTCTTACACCCCCTAAATGCCATTTTGTATTTCCAATCAAATTTTGGGCTTCAGCAGATAGTCTTTTTGTATAATCAAATGTTGCCGTTTTTTGATCACCAGCACCATTATACCAAGTAGTATTTGCGGTAAGCGATGTATTCAAATAATCTCCATTCAATTCTGTCATCAGGTCTGCTTGACTCCATTCATTTAAACCATAGTCAGCGCTTGTATCCCATGAGTAATACCCCAGTACACTGCTCCTTACTAGCTTTATTCGTGTTTCTTTTTTACCAGTTCCATCATCTACATTATTCATGACTCCTATGATTCTCCAGTCCCCAGCCTGTCCATCAAATTTTACGTAATTACATGAACGCTCGCCTACATACCTTAGATTATTATCAGCGGTTCCATCAAAAGCAACTGTATTTGTACATGTTTCTCCTTCTGGCGATGGCTTTGTTACTACATCAGTTGAACTTGAATCTAACCCAGAAAGTAATTTATCAAATTCAGACATTTTTTTACCTGTAGTTTTACTGTAATTTATTGATGCAACCTCATATCCAATTTCATCTGTTTGATATCCAACAATTAAGATAACGTCGTTACTATCTGCATCAGTATCCAAATCTCTTATATACCTTTTTACGGTAACAGGAATGTTTGTCATACCATTTACATCACCAGATGTTATATTGGCAACAGCAAAAAAGGCATATTGAATACCAAATTCTTCAAATATACTGCCATACTCTGAATTATTTTCACATTTGTTTGAAGCATCATTATTATTGCATATCGTAACAATTTTTGAAGAGCCAAGATCAGCAGTCATTGTTAGTTGTTATCTTAAGACTTTAGTTTTATATAAAAATTCTGTATTATCATATGTTCTTCTTTCTTTAAATATAGAGTACAATTCCTACTAGTACAATTGATAGTACTCCAACAACTACTAAAGTTTCTAAAAGTATATACCCCTTTTTTTGTTTTAGCATACAATCGCCTTCCCGTCTCAAGTATTGATTTTCTAATATCACTTGAAGCGAGAATAATTTTGCATAAATACACTTAGTTGTGCACTGCAAGTGATTATATTTTACATGCTTATTATATCATATTTATTTCTTAAAATATACTCTTTTAAGAAATAACATAAGGATTTTTAGGCGAGCCGGTCCCACCCTTTGTGACAACTGTTGATTTTAAATAAACAACAGGATTTATAAGTGAGGGCCTTCCCGTCTCTAGATAGGTTGCTCGATTATTGCTCATCAAAATTGCTCTTTCCTTATAGGCTGAACTTGGGGTAATCGTCCACATTACATTTGAATTACTAGATAACCAGATATTTCTATCACAATTAAGGGTAGGATCTTCAAGATCTAAAAGATGAAATTCTCCCATATTTTTTCCTAAACATACATTTCTATTTGGTCCTCCAACAGCAAGCAAAACATCACTTGGATAAGGAAGTGCAACTTTGCCAGTCCACTTTGTGCTTCTTGGACAAAAACCATCATTGCATACTGCCGTTGAACTATTTGATCCAGCTGGCCACACAGAATCTCCTCTTTCTATTGAGTAAAAATCTTGAACAGGTGTATAATAGGTGTTTTTAATCCCACCAAGATGCCATACTGCATTGTCTATCAATCGCTGAGCAGATGCCGTTAGACCTTTAGTATGATCATATTGTTCATATGAATTACCTCCAGCGTAAGAAAATGTACTCCAATTTGTGTTAGATGTTAAATCATAGTTTAAGTAATCCGTATTTAGTCCTTTTTGGATATCTGCCTGGGCCCATTCATTTATTCCATATCCAGCCGTAGTGCTAGACTCAGAGATATCATACGAATACGATCCTAGAGGCTCATTGCGCATTAGTTTAATCCTAGATTCTTTTTTTCCAGTTCCATCATCTACATTATTCATCATGCCGATTATTCTCCATCCACCAATTGGCTCCTTAAACTCTCTGCATTCAAAATACGGACTTGAATTATAGCCATCTTCATGTGCCCAAGCTGAATGGCAGTCATCATAAGTATCGAATCTACCCCCCTCATTGTCTACTCCTGTTTGCTTATTTACAATTCGGTAAAAAGATTCATACCTAGGGCTTTCACCATTAAACGCAACATAATTACATGGGTTTAGCCCTATATATCTTAGATTGTTATCACTTGTACCATCGTATGCAAAAGTTTGCGTACAACCGGTATCAGAATCGGTTCCCTTATTAATTACTTCAGGAGAATTTTCATCAGAATCTTTAACCAATGTTAGAAGTCTATCAGCCAAGTAATATGATTCAAAGGTATCAACCTCTTTATAAGAAAAATAAACACTTAAGTCTTCTCTTTTACCAGCAATACGGATAGGAATTTTTACCCAGCCAAGCTTTGATGTATCAGTAACATTTTTAAAATCAATTTTACCAATCACACTTCCTTTAGGTATTAACTCCTTGAAATTAGAAATAGATTTTTCTTCATTACTACAGTTTGTTTTACAACCGTAGAATAAGTATGTATTTCCATTTTCTTTAAGAATTTCTAATGTTTTAGTTGTGCCTATTTCCTTAAAGGTTAATTCTAGTTTTGTATTGGTCTGTGACACATTTTCGATTGTATAATTAGATAAATCTTCGTTAAGGGTCTTAATTATATACCTTTTATGTGATTCAAATGTTGTAATGTTTTTTGAATCTTCAAACATATTTCTGGCTTCCATAAATAGATTAATCATAAAAACCATTATTATGGATAATAAGCCTATGCTGACTACTAGTTCAATTAATGTAAATCCTTTATTGTTTAGTTTCAATTAAGTCACCTCGTTATTGAATTATTTATGTTCTTTTTAAGAAAGTGTATAAGGGTTTTCTGGGCTGCCGTTTCCTCCAGTTATTGCTACAGATGATTTTAAGTAGACAGCTGGGTATACAGCATAAGGAGAAGATATTAACCATTGGTTTGCACCAAATACCTTTTGAGAAGGATCATCAGAATTTGGAAAAAGCATAAAGACTATATGACTGTCATTGGTTGGTGGTGTTAAGAAGTAGGGATTATTAGGCAAGTTAAAAATCCAATCGTTTTTCGCGCATGTACCATCATTTGTTACATAATATGGAGAGTAATGCGAAACATTAGTTGCTAAGCACGTTGCTCTTGCAGAACTTCCAACAGCAAAGGCGAAATCGCTAGCATACAAAAGTGCAACTTTACCTATCCATTCAGTCGAATGATTATCTATAACACTTGTTCCTCGTTCTGATCTATAAAAATCTGCGGCTAAACTACTTTTTGTTTTGTCATGACCACCTAAGTACCACTTAGCATCTCCAATCATATTTTGAGCTTCGATTTTAAGACCCATAGTTGTATCATATAAACCGTTTTTCTGTTCATTTCGGCCGTTGTACCAATATGTATAACCAGTAAGAGAAGTGTTTAAATAATCACCATTTAATTCTTGCATTAATACTGAACTTGACCAATCATTTTCGCCATGACCATAAAGTTGTCCAGATTCTGGTTGTGATGTATCCCATGAATAGTTACCAAGAGGCTCATTTCTAACAAGTTTAATTCTTGTTTCTTTATTCCCTGCCCCATCATCTACGTTATTCATTTTCCCCACTATTCTCCAGCCTTTAAGTGCATTAGGACTTTGAATACAACCCCATCCTGATGGACTTCCATATCCTTGAAATCCTGCTTGACATGCACTTTCGTTTTCGTATACATCAGGAGGTCCCATAGTACCAGTTCCATCTTCAGCAATTATCCAAGCACCAACTGGTACAGGACTTTCTCCGTTAAACGTTACATAATTACATGGATCTTTTCCTACATAACGAAGATTGTTATCCGCAGTTCCATCATATGCAAGTGTGTTTGTGCACGTTGCTCCTTGTGGTGCTGGCTTTGTTATTTCTTCATCTGTATCTGAATCTAATCCTGAAGTAACTTTATCGAACTCAGACTTCTTACTCTTTTCTGTTTTACTATAATTAATTGATGCAATCTCATATCCTGGATTGCTGTTTTTATAAGCAACAATTAAGATAACATCTGTTTCTTCTGCATCGGTATCTAGGTCTCTTATATACCTTTTTACTGTAACAGGAATGTTTGTTAACCCGTTTACATCACCAGTAGTTATATTTGCCACTGCCAAAAAAGCGTATTGAACGCCCATTTCCTTAAACACAGATGCATACTCAGCATGATTCTCACATTTATTTGCAGCATCTTTATTATTACAAATCGTAACGATTTTTGAAGAGCCTATATCAGAATCAATAGTTAATTGTTCTCTTAAAACTTTAGTTTTATAAAGATATTCAGTATTATCATACGTTTTTCTTTCTCTAAATACTGTATATAAATTTATGAATGATGAATACATACCTACTAAAACAATTGATAGTATACCAATAACTACCAGTGTTTCTAAAAGTACATATCCTTTTTTTTGTGTTAACATATGATCACCTCTTTATTGAATAATTATTGAAAGAAGTCCTAGATTTACAATTAATTCTATTAAAGTAAAGCCTTTTTTGTTTAATTTCATTAAAAATCACCTCATACATAGTTACAGATTAATAAATGTAACATAACGTTTCTTTTCTTACATTAGAAAATGTTATTGTCCCGCTTTGTTTATTAACTGTTACTTCTGGGATGCATTTTACAGCAGGATTTGATAATACTCCTGATACTGAAAGTTCAAATGTTTCATTTGTGCGTAAATTAACTACACTGTATGAAAAATCAGTATTTGCTTTAAAAAATGAATCTAATTCTAAGGCACTTACACCATTTAAGTAGGTTTGTTTTTCTTTAGCAGTTATATCAGGATTTCTTTTAAAAGATTCTGATTCAATACCGCCCATTACATATAGATGTAATTTAACTTCTATACTGTTTATATCTTCTTTTATAACATCATTATATCGTTTTTGAATTGTTTTGGTTGTTACATAATTACTAAGAATAGCAATTATCATAACCATCAGGACAAGAAAGAATGAATAAACTAAGGAAGTTGCTATAAATCCTTTATTGTTCATTTTTGTTATCCTCTGTTAAAATCTTTTTAGGGTCTGATTTTATAAGCAAATAATTTATATAACCATTTTCACTATTATATGGTGCTCTTACTGCGTAAAGATATAAATCATCCATAAGAGATGGATTATTTTTTAAAAGATTAATTAGTTTTACTCTTGTTTTAGTAAGAGTATCTACTTTTTTTATTGTTTTAGTATCAGAGGTGAAAACAGATTTTTTATCTTTAAATTCTCTTATTTGTTTTCCACTTGAAATTAGCTCTTTAATGCTAACAGCTAAGTCTTCTATGTTGGTTTTATACGAACTAATTTCATCAAGTTTATGTTCTAAAGGAATTTTGGGTAAGTTTTTTGGTTTGTAGTTCATAAGGCTAGCATAGTCTTTAATCATTTTTTCTCTTAAACTTTTTCGATAATTAATTGAATCAATAACTTTTTGTATACGTGAAGCTTCTTCTTTTAAAGTTCTTGTTTTTTGTTTACATTTGTTTAGATATTCAGATAAATCTTTATTAAGTTTAGTATCGAAAGCATTAAATGCATTGATATACACCTTTTTATTTTGTTCATTCGGATTTTCTTTACATTTTTTAAAGGTATCCTTATAATCTTTTATTAAATCTTTTTCTTTCATGATAGTCACCCTACTCTTATTCATTATTTTTAATTATACCAAACTTTAAATAAAATAAAAAGTGGTCATAACCACTTTTCACTATTTTTTCTAACTAATTTGAAATGGATCCGATTCCGTTCCATTTCCTTCAGAAATGGTAACGTCAGATTTCAGATAGACTGCGGGCACGACAGCGAGGTAATTGTAAGCAATAATGTGGTACAAACCACCATTATCATTAACATCAAACACATCGAGAGCATAATCTGAATCAGGCGAAAGCAGCCATCCATAAGAGAGAAGCCACTGACTAGTATGACAGTTATCATTTTCGTAATCAGCTAGTTTCTTCCCGAGGCATGTGCTTCGCACATCCTCGCCTACAGCATATCCATAATCACTTGGATAGGCTAGTGCCACCTTTCCTGTCCAGCTTGTACTTCTTGGGCAGGCTCCATCGTCACATTCTTGTCCTGATGCGCTTCCCCATACTGTTGTTCCTCTTTCATATCCATAAAACTTTGATGCTGTTCCTTCTCCTTCAGTGTTATATGCTTGGTCTTGGCTTGCTCCACCTAAATGCCATTTTGCATCCCCTATTAGGCTTTGTGCACTTGCCTTTAACCCTTTTGTATAATCATACTCTCCTGTTTTTTGATTATATCGTCCGTTATACCACATTGTATTTACACTTAAATTTGTATTTAAATAATCTCCATTTAACTCTTGCATCAAATCTGCCTGAGTCCAATCATTTATTCCATAGCCTAAGTTTACACTTGATTCTGATGTATCCCATGAGTAATCTCCCAACGAATCATTCCTTATTAGTTTTATTCTTGTCTCTAAATTTCCTGTTCCATCATCTATATTATTCATGACTCCTATTATTCGCCAGCCTCCAGTAGTTATTGCTTTACTTTGACAAGTAAAAAAATTCTCCGGCATTCCTTGATTCCTCAACTCATCATACGTAGCTTGACATGCTTCTTGAGTATCAAATACGTTTACAGAGTCTTGACCTGTTGATGTTTGAACCATTACCCATTTTGTTATTGTACTTGGATTTTCTCCATTAAAGGTTACATAGTTACATGGGTTTGCACCTACATATCTTAGATTATTGTCGCTTGTACCATCATACGCAAGAGTATTTGTACATGTCGCTCCTTGTGGTGCAGTCTTTGTTATTACATCTGTTGTGTTTGATGGCTCTCCTGCGACTAAATTCATGATTTTATCTGCACCACTCTGTTTTCCTGCCTGTAAATTAAACTTAGAGTGCATATTTGCATTTATATCACTTGATTGATTTATATCTAAATTATTTAGTGTTATTGTTAGTTTATAGTAGTACTTTGTACTTACTGGGACTAATAGTCCGTTTTTTAAGACAGCGGTTGTGGCTGTGCTAGATGTCGGCACCTTACCGCTTCCTACGCTTGTATA
>CADBSQ010000159.1 GCA_902797415.1 uncultured Erysipelotrichaceae bacterium
CATGTTTGCATTTATATCACTTGATTGATTTATATCTAAGTTATTTAGTGTTATTGTTAGTTTATAGTAGTACTTTGTACTTACTGGCACTAATATTCCGTTTTTTAAGACAGCTGTTGTTTCTGTGCTAGATGTTGGTATCTTTCCACTTCCTACACTCGTATAAGTTCCGTTTTCTGTAGTTGATTGTTCTAGTGTCCATGTTAAGGAATCACTTGTATAAGTGTTAACTAGGTCTACCCAGTTTATTTTACCGTATGCATCTACTGTACCTGTGTTTTCAAGAGTAAACTTTTTTACAATTGATTCACCTAGATTTAGAGTACCACTCACTCCATTGTCGTTGTCACTAAACACAAGGCGCATTGTTGCTGTTTCTGTTTGAAACTTTTCATTGTTATCGTTTGATACGGCACTACTGAAGAAGGCGAAACCTATACTTCCTAGTACTATGATTGCTGCTAGTGTTATAAATATTGCTAGTTTTTTGTTTTTATCTAGTTTCATATGTTAACCTACTTTCCTATATTTTAATTCTATAACAAGTAAGGACTTTTTTCAAGCTTAGTTTGTTGTAACAATATTACATATCAACTATATAAAATACTTTTTTATTTTGGATATTAATTTTTCCTAAAATACCATATATAAAAACATCAATATTATTTTCTAAAAAAGAATTTATTATATTTTCTTTAGCAAGTTCATCTAAAATACATATAAGATTATATTTGTAATTTTTGATTGTTTTAGTTGTTGATAACAATCCTATTTTTAAGTTTGGATGTTTTTGCTTTGTTTTCTTTATAATAAAGGGATTAAAACTAATAAAATAAGTGTTGTTGTCAATTAGACTAATATAATCATTTAATGGTATATAGGTTATTAATTCTATTACCTTTACACAGTCTAATCTTAATACTTGTTTTAATGTGGGGATTTTAGATGGTACTTTTTTAGAACCAAAGTTTATTTTTTTTAATTCTTTGTAAGTATAATTTCTAATTAAACCTCTTTTATTTGATGTTCTATCAATAAATGGATCATGACATATAACAGGGACATTATCTTTTGTTAATCTTACATCACACTCAAAACCAATAAAGCCGTTTTCAATAGCATTACTAAATGCTTCTAAAGTATTTTCCTTTATATATTTATTTGTTAGTCCTCTATGAGCGATTAATTTCATATTTAATTATATTAAAAAAAATGCCATAAATGACATTTTTTATTTTATAAATAAATATATTAATTTTGGTATATAAATATAAAGCGATATTATTCCACCAATGCAACTTGTTACAAAACTTGCAGCAGAACCGCAGTCTTTGGCTATTTTAGCTAGTTCATTATACTTTGTTGTTACCATATCAACACATGCTTCCAGTGCTGTATTAACTAGTTCAAATGCTAGGATTATACCAAGAACGATAACAATTATGCACCATTCATATCTATTTAATTTAACTATAATACCTATTACAATTGCAATAAGACTAACTATACCATGCAATATAAGACTTTTTTCATTTTTATAAGCATACATTAAACCATCAATGGAATACTTTGCACTGTATAAAAGTCTTTTAAAACCTGTATACTTACTTTTATTTCGTAATGCCTTCTTCATTTAGTATTTCCTCCTGCAAATCAAACATTATTTTTTCTTCATCTTTATTCTGATGATCATATCCCAAAAGATGTAATAATCCATGAACTGTTAAAAATGATAGTTCCCTTTTTTCAGAATGATTGTATTCATGAGCTTGTGAAATCATTTTTGGTATAGAAATGTATATATCTCCTAGAACGTTAATCTCAGTTTTTACTGTGTTATCATCATTAAGTGCAAATGATAAAACATCAGTAGTACTATCTATACCTCGATAAGTTTTATTTAAGTTTTGCATTTTATTATCGTCTATAAATATAATACTTAATATTCCTGATGTATCTAGCTTTTTTAGTGTATGTTCGATTAATTTATTTAAATAACTGTAATCATTTTTGTAACCAAATTCATCAATGATTTCAAAACTCATTTAATAATTCCCCCTTGAAATATAAATATGTAATATATTATAAGCAGAATAATAATTACTGTCAAGATATTATAAATGAGTTCATTTCTCATAAATTTTGGTAATTTGTTTTTAAAATCATTTAATGTAATAAACAATATGCTACCAATAAATCCACCAATGCAGTTAAGGATTATATCATCAACATCAAAGCTTCTTCCTATAAACATTTGTACACATTCTATAGTTAATGATGCGATCAGTGTAATAATTACTGGTTTTGTAGCTCTTTTAGATTTTAAGTATAAACCTAGTAAGAAACCAAATGGTAGGAATATAAGTATATTACCTAAAACATTCCATAAGAAATATTTACTTCCAATTTTGTATCTTAGAATTTCTCTAAATGGAACAAAGTTATTGCTTACTCCTTGAACATCGGTATTAGTTACCAAACCAAATAGAAGCAATATATATATCATAAAAGCAAGAGAAAAGAATTCCTTATATAATAAAAACTTTTCTTTTTTTTCTAAAATATAGGATAATCGAATTGTACTAATAACAACCATAAATATTACTAACATTGGCCAAGTACCGGATATAATCGTATAAAATTCATTTGGTAATTTCATTTTTAACCTTCTTCTTCCTCTTTATTCTCTATTTTATTTTTCTCGATTTGTTTGCTTACTACTTCATCGACTGAATAAAAAACAGTCATATTAATTATACTATTATATTTATTACTTTGCAAAACTTTTTGGTTAATTATTTGGGAATTTGGTTTTAACCTTTGAAGAAGACGATTTTTTGATAGGTTTAATGCTTTGTTTATAGCAGATTTCTTAGTTAGTTTGATTTTTTTTAGGTGGTATTCCTTGTTAGTATGTTTTATTATTTCAAAATTACCTATTTTTATTATTCTTTTTTTGTTGGTTATAAAATGTTTGAAATGAACGTTAAAGACAGTGTATGATTTATTTCCGAGTTTTATCTCAATATTAGATGAGTCTTTACCTGAATAGATTTTTTTATATTCATATAATGGATATTTAATATTAGAAGAATACCAAACATTACCACGAACTACACCTTCTGCACAGACTGTAGATTTTATGTCTTCATTAAAACTTATTTCTCCAGAGATGATTGTGTCTCCCTTATGAACATAATCTCCTATATCTAGAATGGTTTGACCTTTAAAAGATTGTATTTTTCTGATAATTGCGTTTTTGGTTGCAACTATATCACAAAATGGTTTTTCTTTTTTATTTTGTGTTAAAACCCTTTTTTCAATTTTAACGATATAACTCATACCATTTGGTATTATCTCTATCCACTCGTACTGATTTTTATAATCATTTAATATTTTTTGTTTGATAGACTCTATCTCTTTATAGTTTTTCTTGAAAGTGAATAACTTTAGTCCATATTTGTCTAGTTCTTTTTTTGTAATATATCTGATGTTTTTATCATTATGAATTATTTTAATATTAAATATAATATTTGAAAAAACTAACAAAAATAAAACACCAATTAATGTAGAAACTATAAATTCTTTATTATCAATAATACTTTCTTTTATAGTTTTGCTTTTATAAACAATTAGGTTTTTAGGTATTTTTTTAATATCGTTTTTGTCTATTTTATAGATACTTCTATCCTTAATATGATTTATACTATATATATTAATATTAAGCCCTTTCAAAAGTTTTATTATTAGGTGTTCGCTACCTTTAATTTGAACTTTTATTTTCATTTTTATCCTCTAGTTTTATATTAGTAAGTATTCCATCAATTAGAAGTTCGTTGCGAGTGAGTTTTTCAATTTTTAAATTCTTTCCATAAATGTATATTAATTTGTTTTTAGTTTCTATTATAAAGTTGTTTTTGTTAAAACTTTGTATTTTATTATATTTATATATGTATATTTTTTGTTCATAACTGCATATATAGTAGTCTTTATCATGTATAAAGCTTAGTATGCTTTCTTTAAAGTTCATATGATCACCATTAAATTATATGTTTAAACAAAAAAAAACTGTCATTAAAGACAATTTTTATATTCTAACCTTATAAGGATTTTCTAAGGATCCATCTCCACTAGAGTATATCACATCACTATCAAGATAGAATACCAAACTTGGATTAAAGAAGACTTTTGCTTCGGTTTCTCTTAGAACACCATAGTAAACTGAATATACTTTATTAGTATTATCGCTTGGTACATTTAATGTTATTAGATTGTTGCTTATTTCACTTAGAAAATTGTAGTTCGAACAAGCTCTAGTTGTAGTTGTTGTACAATTAGGATCTAAGCTGGCGGTAAAATACTCGTTTGATTGTAGTAAACCAAAGTATAATTCATCACTTAAAACTGAACATTCAGCAGTTCCATCAAAACTTGTTGTATCCTTTAAATCTCTTTTTCCAATACATAAAGGTTTACTAATAATCATGTTTTTGATTTTTTTTGAAAGACTTTCGTTATTAATATAATCACTTAAAAATTCTTTTAGTCTACTTTTATTAAAATCATTTATACCATCATTTTTCTTAGATTCACTGTTATATCTATTATCCCAGTATATTAATTCCTCTGCGGCAGTAGTATTAATAACACGAATTTCATTTTCTTCATTAATAGATATTATTCGATATAGATTTTCACCAATTTTTATGTAATTGTTAGGGCGATCACCTTTATAAATATATTTATCATTTACTTCATATAATCCATCACCCTCAGTTACAACTGAGTTATCTATTATATATTTAGATAAATATGTTGTTTCATAGTCTTTTCCGCACTTTAAGTAAGGTTTATATATATAATTTTCGTTTTCTTTTTGAATTACCTTAACTCTACCTGTACAAAAAGAGTCTTTCTGATTTTTATTTTTAATTGGTTTAATTATTTTAGCAGCGATTAAAGTTTTTAATTCAACTTTTTTTTCTTCGTTAATATCAGGTAAACGTTTTGGATTGTTTTTAAAATATTTTTCTGCTGCTTGAACCAATTTTTTCTCAATTGCAACATACGAATCCTTTGAGGAAACTGAAGTAGTTGATGGCATCATAAGTATAATTACTACGATCGATATAATGATTATTCCAAATACTACACATATTTTCCATAGGTTATTTTTTAAGAGATTGGCAAAATCCATATTATCACCTTCCACATATTCATATATTAAGTATAACATATTTAATAAAAAAAACTAGTATTATTTTTTACTAGTCTTTATTTACATATTCAACTAAATCCTCTATTTTACAATTTAGTTCATTACAAAGTTTAGCTATTATGTTCAAATCTATTCTTGTTAAATTTCCAGTAGCTAATCTTTGAATACTGTTAAAATCGATATGTTTTGTTTCAATCACATGATTTTTTGTTGTATTTTTTTCGTCGAGCACTTTATTTAGTTTAAAAATGTAATATCCGTTTTCATTTTTAACTTTATATATTTTTTCTAGTTTACTTGTTTTTGCCATAGATATGCTCCTCACTACTAAAATTTTAGCAAATAAGATAATGGCACGATAGTAGCTTACGAGCAAGTATCAAGAAATGTTTGTAAGTAAGAAAACAGCTCTTCTTTTGTTTTAGCTTTACTTACATTAACTTTTAATTCTTTGGCCCCAGGAATGCCCTTTAGATATGCTAATGCTTGGGATCTTATTTCTAGTATTGCATTCTTATTGTGAGTTTCCAACAATTCATAGTGTTTTTTGATCATTTCTATTTTATCTTTTAGACTAGGATATGTTAAAACCTTTCCATATGTTAGATATTCATGGATTTGCTTAATGAGCCATGGATTACCTATAACACCACGGCCAATCATTACAGCATCACATCCTGTTTCTTCAAGCATTCGAATAAAGTCTTCTACTGTCTTAACGTCTCCATTTCCAATAACAGGAATATTAACACTTTCCTTTACTTTTTTAATTAAAGACCAATCAGCTTTTCCGGTATATCCTTGACTTCTAGTTCGTGGATGAATTGCAATTGCACTAGCACCTGCTTTTTCACATACTTTTGCTATTTCCACTGCGTTTATATGTTTTTCATCCCATCCACTCCTAATTTTTACTGTTACAGGTACTGTTGATATTTTTACAACTTCTTTAACTATTTCTTCCACCTTTTCGGGATTTTTTAACAGTGCAGAGCCCGCTTGAGCTTTAACAGCCACCTTAGGAACAGGACATCCCATATTTATATCAATAATATCTGGGTGCATTAAATCTATTATTTTTTGAGTAGCAATTTTAAAACTATTTTTATCACTACCAAAAACTTGTTGAGCAATTGGTCTTTCTTTTTCTGTCATAGCAAGAAGATCTTTTGTTTTTTCATTATCATAACAAATCGCTTTATCGCTGACCATTTCTGCATATATAAGATTTGCTCCCATGTCCTTTATTATTTGTCTAAAAGCTGAATTACTTATTTGAGCCATAGGTGCAAGTACTATGGGTCCACCTACATTAACATCTCCTATCTTAAAGGGTTTATTATAATTATTCATAAGTCCTCCTTACATAAATAAAGTGGAAGAAAGCTCTTCCATTTATTTTATTGGTGTTAAGTCATTAAAATCAATGTTATGATATGTTACTTTCCAAAAATCATATTTATTTTTCGAAGATTTAACAACAACTTTATTCTCGCCATTGTAATACCAATAACCACCAACATTATA
>CADBSQ010000160.1 GCA_902797415.1 uncultured Erysipelotrichaceae bacterium
TACTAAAAACGCTGCTACTGTTATAAATATTGCCATTATTTTGTTTTTCTTTTCAAATTTCATTGTTGCCCTACTTTCTTATGGTTTAATTTTATAACAAGTAAGGACTTTTTTCAAGACATTAAAAAAATGTAATCGCTTACATTTTTTTCTTGTTTTTCTTTTGTTCTTGTTCAGTTTTGTAAAGATCATCTAAACCTATGTTTCCCTTATACTCAACCTTAAAATCTTGTAAATCTGATGCTTCTATGTAACCTACTTCTATTTCAAATAATGGTTCACCATCAATTTCACCTAGATAAATAGGAAATGCTATTTTATGAACAAATCCATCAGACCCTATCTCTTTTTCTAGTGGGTTATTTGTATATATTAAGTCATACTTGTCATCTGGTAGTAAAACAAATTCTCCTTTTGTTAAATAAGAGATAATTTGTGAATCAGAATCTTCAGCAATTTTAACTGTTAAGAAAGAGTCATTTTTTGAACTAAACTGATAAAGCTTACCAGGTATACTATGTAATTCATTAGTTTTTATTCCTCTTTCAACAGCGTCTAACACCTCTTCATCCGTATAGCTTGAGACATCTTTTTGTTTACTGTTTATATTCAAAGCATCTGTTAATTCATTTACAGCTGTAGCACCAACTATAATAGCAAGCATAGCTGCTCCTGTTTTTATATTTTCTTTATTAATTAGATTATGTAAACCTTTTGACATTGAAAAATCCCCCTAACGTTTGGGGATTTACTATACTACAAAATTCTAAACAAGTCAAGATGTCTTAAGAAAAGAACATTATTACGAATGATATTATAACAAATGCGGCACCTACTACTGCAGTTACTCTTGTTATAAATAATTCAAAACCACGTTCTTTTTGGGCTTGAAATAAATCTTGATTTCCACCTGTAATGATTTGTCCTGCGTCACTCGCCTTATTACTTTGTAATAACACAAGAGCGATTAAAACCACGCATATTATTAATAAAAAAGTTTCCATATTATCACCAACTCGAAAATAGTTTAACACAAAACAGTACTGGTTGCAAGTAAAATGTACTATAACATCCTTAGTAAACTGTTACAAAGTTTTTATGTAATAGCTAAGTTTATCAACAAAAAAGTCTAATTCTTCTTTAGTAGTTAGATGACTTATACTTATTCTAAGACTTCTTTTGGCTCTTTCCATATTTTTAGTTAGGGAATATACTGCTTCAGAATAATCACCATTACTACAAGCAGTCTTTGTTGATATAAAGATTTCATCTTGCTCTAAAGCGTGTAACATTGTTTCAGAGTTTATATTTTTTAAACTTATATTTACAATGTGAGGTATTGAATATTCATTAGAATTAATTTGTATATCTAGATTTTTTAACTTACTAAGTAGATAACTATTTAAAGATTTAACTTTATTTATATTCTCTTCTAAGCTTGTTGTTGCAACCGTTAAGGCTTTACTCATGCTTGCAATTAATGCTGGATCAGGTGTTCCACTTCTATAAGATGTAGTACTTTTTCCACCGTGAATTAATGGTTCTAAGTTAATTTTTTCTTTTTTATATAGAATACCTATACTTTTAGGTCCATAGAACTTTTGTGATGAAAGAGATGCTAAATCAAGCATACTTAAATCTACTTTTTCTTTTCCTACTAATTGTGTAACATCAGAGTGAAAAAAACAATCATAACTTTTAACAATTTTGCTTATTTCTTCAAGAGGTTGTTTAATACCTAGCTCACTTGATACAGCGTTTATACTTACTAATATCGTTTTATCATTTATTAATCTTTTTAAATGATTTAAATCAACTAAGCCGTTATCATCTATATCAACATAATCAACATTAAAACCTTCTTTTTCCAAAAAGTTTAATGTTTCAAGTACAGATGAATGTTCTAACTTTGTTGATATTATATGGTTTTTTCTGTTTTTATATTTATAACATATCCCTTTTAAAGCGGTGTTATTTGATTCACTTGCACCACTTGTAAAAATTATCTCACTTGATTTAACTCCTAGATTAAATGCGATCTTTTTTAATGATTCGTCAATTAGTTTTTTAGATTTTAAACCTAGGGTATGCATAGAATTTGGATTTGCATAAAAAGAAGTACTTACTTTTACGTAAGTATCTATTGCTTCTTTACATATTTTAGTTGATGCACTATAGTCTAAATAAACCATTTTAATCCTCAACATTGGTATAGATTTCAGTAACATCATCTATATCTTCTAATGCCTTATATAGTTTATTGTATTCTTCTTTATCTTCACCCTCTAGTTTTATTGTTTCTTTAGAGTAGTATCCTACTTCATCTGTTTCAAATGTTATACCAGGGATTAGTTCTTCTATTATATCTTTTATTTTCTTTTCATATTCACTTGGTGCATTTATTTCAATCATATCTTCTTCTTTGTTATACTCAGTTAAATCTATGCCTTCATCAACGAGTCTTTCAAAAATTTCATCATATTTATTTGATTTAATTTCTATAATACACAAATGTTCATAATTAAAAGATACGCTACCTTGAACACCCAGGCTTTTACCATGTTTATTAAAGGCTGCGCGTACTTCACCGACAGTTCTATTAACATTATCCGTTAATGTTTTTACGATAAAAGTAGAACCTGCAGGTCCAAAACCTTCATAATAGTTTTCTTTATAATCTTCTTTATCTTTTCCTTTAGCTTTTTCAATAGCTCTTTTAATAATATCCTGTGGAACTTGCATTTTTTTTTCTTTATTTACTATTCTTTTTAATTCTACATTACTCTCTATCTCTGGATTATTTCGAGCAATTAGATATATTTCTTTAGCAAAGTTTGTATATAATTTTCCTTTAGCTGCACCTTCTTTTTGAATAGATGCTTTTCTTACTTCATATGCTCTTCCCATATAAACCCTCCTATCTAAATATTAAGTTTACTAACAAAATGAAATATACGCCAAGAGTGTTAGATACTTTAACATGCCACTTGTTACCAAATTCTTTTGTACTCACACATTTATCAACTAATGAAACGATAAAACTTTCTTTGTATTTTGGTAATTCTCTTGATAATGGCCACATGTGCGATACTATAATATTTTTTTGTAAATTGTTTAGATCAAATATGTTTGATGCATTTGCTAATGCATCTTTTGGATGTCCACTAGTAAAAAGCTTAATTTTTTCCCTTTTAGTTTCCATATCTGCTACCCTGTTAAAATACATATCATGTAAAAGCCCACCTATCGCAGTACTTCTATAATCTAATTTTAACTTTTTTGTAATTAGATATGAATAATATGAAACCTTTAAAGAGTGATTAAGTCTATTTGAATTATGATGAGGTATTTTCCCTAAAGATAATACTTCCTCATTCATATAGTCTTTTATAATACTATTAAATTCATTATTTGCGTGCATATTGGACAATCTTTATCTCTCCTTATTCACCTGCATTATAACACATTAAAAATTTTTATACAAAGTACTTTTACATTAAATTAACTTAATATACATTTTATATACATCAAGTTTCTTTTTGTAAAGTGCTATTACACTATTATTATATGTGTAGCAAATAATTTCTTTATTTATTTTTTCTTTTTGTTCTACACCATTTATTATTTCTTTATATTTTATATTATCAACTTCAACAAAGTGACTTTGATCAAATATATCTTTAACTGTTAATATTTGATAATCTTGTTTTTTAATATCTTCTAAAGTATAGGTATCTTTTATATCAAAATTTCCTTGTTTTGTTCTAATTAAATCAGTGAGTGTTGCATAAGTATTTAGCTTTCTACCTATATCTCTAACTAAACTTCTAATATAAGTTCCTTTTGATACTAAAAAACTCGCCTTAGCCTCAGTTTCTTTTACATCAATTATTTCTATTTTTTTGATATCAACTAATCTTTTAGGCACTTCGATATCTTCTTTTTTAAGTGCATATTTATATAGTCTTTTTCCATCTAAATGAACTGCAGAATACATTGGCACTTCTTGCATGTATTTACCTTCAAAAGATTGGATTGTTTTTTTTATTTCGTTAGGTGTTTTTCTTACGTTTGATTTATGTACTACTTCACCGCTTAAATCTAGTGTATTAGTTTCAAACCCAAATTTAAAGGTAGCAATGTATTTTTTATCATCCGCAGTTAAATATTCTGTCAGTTTTGTGTATTTACCTAATAACAAGACAAGAACGCCTGTTGCATCTTTATCAAGCGTCCCTGTATGACCTACTTTTTTAGTATTTAATTCTTTGGAAATAATATTAACTATATCCCTTGAAGTATAACCAGCAGGTTTATTTAATAAAAGTATTCCTTCTTTATTCATTCTCTTCAATTAGCTTATCTATTTTATTTGCATAATCTATTGTATCATCATAAACAAATCTTAATTCTGGAGTACTTCTTAAGTCTAAATTTTTTGCTAAATTTTTTCTTATAAAAGAACTTGCTTTGTTTAATTCTGATTCTACTAGTTTGAAGTCATCATCTCTTGTCATAAAGTAAACCTTGGCAAAGGTAAAATCATTGTCAATAGTAATGTCTGTTATACTGACGTTTTTGATTAATGGGTTATTTATTTCTTCTTCTATAATATTGCCTATTTCTCTTTTTATTTCAGCGCTATTTCTAATTTTTTTCTATTTCATTTTTTTACCTCAACTAGTTCGTATGTGTTAAATTCGTCGCCCTCTTTAATGTCATTATAACCTTCAATGGTAATACCACATTCAAAGCCTTCTCTAACTTCTTTAACAGCGTTTTTCTCTCTTTGAACACTTCCTATTACTCCATCATATATGATAGTGCCATCTCTAACGATTCTTACTTTTGAATCTTTTTTAATAACACCTTTTTTAACTTTACAACCAGCGATTGTACCAACTTTAGAAAATTTGAACAATGCTTGAACAACAGCGTTTCCTGTATCTTGTTCAACAAATTCTGGATCAAGTAGTCCCTTCATGGCACTTTCCATATCTTCAACTAATTTATAAATGATTGTATATAGTCTAATATCTACTCCATATTCTTTAGCAGTATCTTTAATTTCATTTGATGCAACGACATTAAATCCAATTATTATTGCATCGGCTGCATTTGCTAAAACAACATCTGTTTCTTTAATAGCTCCAACATCGCTTCTTACGATTTTTATTTTTACGCCTTCTACATCTATTTTTAAAAGTGCGTCTTTAACTGCTTCTTCACTACCCTTAACGTCTGCTTTTAAAATAACATTAATTTCTTTAGTACCAGACTGTATCTTACTAAATAAGTCATCAAGTGAGACCACATTTTGTTTGTAATTTGATTCTTTTGTTGCAAGACTTCTTTTATTTGCAATTTCTTTGGCTTGTTTGTCACTTTCAAAAGCCATAAATTTATCTCCTGCACTTGGGGCATCTTTTAAACCTGTTATTTCAACAGGTGTACTTGGTCCTGCACTTGTTATTGGAATACCTAAATCATTTTTAATAGTTCTAATTTTACCGTAGTTATCTCCTACAACGACAGCATCTCCAATTCTTAAAGTTCCTGATTGAATTAAAAGTGTTGTAATTGATCCAATTTTTTTATCTAGTTTTGATTCAATTACTGTTCCTTGAGCATATCTATTTGGATTTGCTTTATATTCATTTACTTCAGCAATAGTTAAAATAGTTTCTAAAAGTTTGTCAACGTTTTCTCCAGTAGCAGCAGATATTTCAACAAATGGAATATCTCCTCCCCATTTTTCTGCTGTTATATCATAGCTAGCCATTTCAGTATAAATTCTTTCAATGTTAGCATCGGGTTTATCTATTTTATTAATAGCTACAACTATTGGTACGTTTGCATTTAAAGCATGATCTATAGCTTCCTTAGTTTGAGGCATGACGCCGTCGTCAGCAGCTACGATTATAATTACAATATCAGTTATTTCTGCACCTCTAGCGCGCATTTGAGTAAATGCAGCATGTCCAGGTGTATCTATAAATGTGATTTTTTCACCATTATAATCTATTTGATATGCGCCTATATGCTGAGTAATACCGCCTGCTTCACCACCAACTACATTAGATGAACGAATATAATCTAAAAGGGTTGTTTTACCATGGTCAACATGACCCATTATAGTAACTATTGGCGGTCTTTTAACAAGGTCTTCTTCTTTTTCAACAATATCTAAGTTTTCAAAGTTAACTATATTGTTTTCTTCTTCTTTTTTAAGAGTTTTGCCATAATCAAGAGCAACGAGGCTTGCTACATCAAAATCTATTGATTGATTAAGAGATATCATAACTCCTAAATTCATTAATTTAACAATCAAATCATTTCCGCTTACACCAAGAAGTGTTGCCAGTTCATTAACAGTCATTCCTTCCTTGTAACTAAGTGAATCTGAATTAATGGTTATATCTTGAAGTTTATCCTTGTTTTTATACATTTCTTTACGCATTTTTTTATAGTTTTTATTATTGTCGTTATCTTTTTTCTTAACTTTTTTAGGTTTAAACTGTGGTTTTTCTTCTTCTAACTCTAATTCTTCATCATCATTTAGTGAATAATCATTTTCATCATTTGTTACTTCCTCTTTGACTTCTATTGCATTATCAAGCATAATGACATCGTCTTCAGAAAGCATGTCCCCTGCTTCTTTAGCATTTATTTTTAAAAATTCACAAGTTTTCAATACTTCTTGAACAGATATTTGCATTTCTTCTGCATATTCTTTTACACTAAACATTTAAACCATCCTTTCTTTAATCTACTATCTTTAATAACTCCTCATATATGTTATCATCTACATTACATTCAAATACCCTATTAAGAGTTTTTTTCTTTTTTGCATTTTCGATAACCTTTTTATCCTTTTTTAGGTAACATCCCCTACCATTTTTTTTACCAGTTAAATCTATGCTTATTTCATCGTTAAACTTAACTACTCTGATAAGTTCTTGTTTAGGGAAACGTTCTCTAGTTTCAATGCACATTCTCATTGGCACTTTTCTTTGTTTCATTCTTGATTTCCTTCTTCATTAATCTGAGTCATAGATTTAATTGTTAAATGATGTTTTGTAAGTCTACTAGCTAGTTTAATGTTAATTCCACCCTTTCCTATTGCTAGAGCTAAATCTTCATCACTAACGATAACAAGAGCTTCATTTTTCTTATCATCCTCATCGTAAACAGTTACAAAAACATTTTTAGCAGGACTCATAGCATTTTTAATAAACTCTTCCATATTTTCTGTATATGGAACCAAATCGATTTTTTCTCCATTTAACTCAGTATAAATATTGGCAATTCTAGAACCTTTGTCGCCAATACAAGCTCCTATTGCATCAACATTATTATCTAAAGAATATACTGCAACTTTACTTCTTACTCCAGGTTCCCTAACAACTTTATAAATAATTACAGTACCATCCATTATTTCTGGTATTTCAGCTTCAAATAACTTTCTTATAAAGTTAAAATGTTTTCTAGAACAGATAATAGAAGGACCTTTAGTAGTTTCTTCAACTTTAGTTATATAAACTCTAATACTAGAACCCATTACAACTTTTTCGCCAGGAATCATTTCTTTTTTAGGTAATATTGCTCTTGTGCGTCCTAAATCAACGTAATAGTTAAGTCTATCTTCCATAGCTAGAGTTCCTAGCATTAGTTCTCCTTTTTTATCTTTGAACTCTTCTAAAATAGCATCTCTTTCAGCATTTCTAATTTTTTGAATTAAAACTTGCTTGGCAATTTGTACTGCTACCCTACCGAAGTCATTTGGGGTTACTTCCTCTTCGATAGTTTCTCCAACTTTAATATCTTTAACTTTTTTAACAGCATCTTCTAAAAGTAATTGTGCATCAACTGGTATTTTTGGTTCAATTACTTCTTCTTTACCTTCTTCATTGATTATTACTTCTGGATCTTCATAATCATCTACGACTACATAGTAAGTAAAGATTTTAACATCACCAGTTTTTCTGTCTATTTTAGTTTTAACATTAGTTTTAGAATTATAATTCTTTTTATATGCCGTCATTAAAGCTTGTTCCATTGCTTC
Organism: uncultured Erysipelotrichaceae bacterium; assembly: GCA_902797415.1. GTDB lineage: Bacteria > Bacillota_I > Bacilli_A > RF39 > UBA660 > RUG11867. Next base: position 8,066 of record CADBSQ010000160.1, read on the forward strand.
AAAGATAATTTCAGGATCTATTCCTTTTTCTTCAGTAATTTTTTTAACGCCTTTAATAAATTCTTTTGCTTGTTTTTCATTCATTTTAATCACTTCCTTTGCTTGATACATCTAGTATGTATGAGTCTTTAAACAAGTCTAGTTTGTCTAAAATAGGATTAATAATATTAGTTGCTTTCACAATTGTATCAGTATCCATACCATTAACCTTATCTAATACTATTTTTAAAAAGTTGTAGTTATTCTCTTTAACAAAGTCAATACTAACAAATATAATATTAATCTTGTTCATTTCAGGTTCAACTTTCTCTTTAATAAGTTTTAATTTTTCTTCCATAAATCCTCCTTTATTCCACAAAAAAGTGGGAATAAAATATGCCCACTTCCTTTCGTTACAAGGATTATAACACAGTTTGTTTAAAAAAACAAATTATTCCTCGTTTTTAATCGTTATCTATAAGCAAATTTAATACTTCCCTTGCATCTTTACCAAATAAGTGTATCAATTCCTCTAATAATTCAGTTTCATCCGGCTCAATAACAGATATACTGTCATTCTCTATTTCAGCGAACTTAAAATTTTTGGTATTTTCAATATCTATTATGTATATATAATCAATATCTCTTAAATTAACTTTATTTATAACTAAATACTTTTTTCCATCATCTAAAGCAATGATATCATCAATATCTATTTTCATTATAGGGTTTTACTCTCCCTTATTTCTTCAATAGCTTCAATAGTATATTCTTTAATATCAGCTACGTTATTATGTATTCTTTCAATTACATTCCCAAGAGGAAAAGAGACATCATCATCAACAGAAAAGCCACCAAGATTCCATGATATACCGCCAAGTGTCATGACTGGCGGCAATAACAAAAACTCTAACAACCGATACAATTCAGAGTGATTCATAATATTGTCTTTAACTATATCGTTATAAAACATATAGATAGGTACGACAAATAGCGCTAAATCAATCATTCCTAATATAATGTTTCCCATTATTTTTATTGAACTAATTGCACTGTTTTTAGTACATTTTTTAACTGCCAGAATCTTATATTTTCTTCTTATAGATTTTTCTTCTTCACTACCTTTTAATTCCATTATGTTCACCACCTGTGAAGCGTATTCTAGCATAGAAGAAAACGCCTGTCAATCGCTATATAATGCTACAAAAAACAATAGATTTTCTCGATATAAATAATTAGCACTTGAGATTTATTTATTTGTTAAAAGTTGCAATTCTCTTTTTAATTAAACAATTTGTTCTAAAGCATCTATAAGTTACTTTAATACTCCCTTTAATATTTCATTTTCCTTATAGAGTTTTACTCTCCTTTATTTCTTTATTGGCTTCATTAATAGCTTTTTTAATTTCGTCTATATTATTATGTATTCTATCAATTGTATTAATAAAAGGAAAAGAAATATCATCATCAACAGAAAAGCCACCAAAATTCCACGTTATACCAAGTAATAAAATCAATGGTATAAAAAAGGCGAAAGCCCCTTGGTATAATTCAGAGTGTTCAAGAATTTTTCTTCTAATTATATCGTTATAAAGCATATAACTAGGCACGGCGATAGTAGATATTTCAATTAATCCTAATATAATGTTTCCTAATAATCTTGTAGAATTAATTTTCACGTTTTTAATACCCTTTTTCACAGCTAGAACTTTATATCTTCTTCTTATATATTTTTTCTCATTACTATCAGTTGATTTCATTATATTCACCACCTGTGAGGCGTATTCTAGCATAGAAGAAAACGCCTGTCAATTGCTATATAATAAGACTTTACCTAGATATTTTTTATTTATTTTGTCAAATAAAATGCTATAATAGTTATAACTGGGTGGTATTATGGGAATTGACGATTTAAAAGAACTATTAATTCAAAGCAAAGGACCAGATATATTTAACACTGGTAGTTTTATTGAATTAGATAAATCCAATGTACTTAATTTATTACATATATTAGAAGATGAAATTAACAACTTTTCTTATGATGATAATAATGATTTAACATATATCTTCTTACTTCTTAATTTATTATCTCTATCTGATAATGATAAAGATTTAGAAAAAATCATTAGCAAAAGATTAAGACAAATTCATTTAGAAATTAAAAAGATAATTAAATATAGACCTAATAAGTTAGATAAAAATGCTAAAAGAAGATATGAAGTACTCAAAAATATAATAAATAAACTTGAAGATGTAATGCTTAGAATTATGTATAGTCCAACTAGTGACTATGATAAAACCAAAAGCAAATTCATAACATATTTAATATTTGAATATAAAAACTATGATTTAGTTGAAACTGTAGTAAAAAGTTATCCTTATGTAGTTAATTTAAGAAATGATTCTAGGACAGTTTTAGAAGATGTTGTAAGTGCTTATCTTAAATACTTGAAAATATATTTAGATAAATCCTGTGAGAAAGGATTAGAAGATCTTGTTTATTATAAGGATATTTTTAAATTATTAATTAATAATGAAAAACTAACAATTACTAGTTCAACTAAAAAAAGTATTATAAAAGAAATTAAAACCTTTATTAATGAATCTGATTATAGATTTAAACATGTAAAAGAAAAATATATTTATTTTATTAATTATTTATATCTTTCCATTGAAGAAGAAAAAGAAGCATATGAAGATCTAGAATATGAATATAACATTGAAACAGATTTTAATCCTGCTGTTTTTAGTGAAGCAAACTATCACATTCAGAAAAAAGAAAACTTTATTGTAAGTAATAGTGATAAGATCATAAGTTTTGATGATCAGAGTACAATAGATATAGATGATATAGATGACGCATTTTCAATAAAAGTAGATGGCAATATTTATAGATTGGGTGTTCATATTTCAGATCCAACAGACTTAATAGAAAATACTATTTTAATTGGTGAAGAGGCCTTTAAAAGAAGCAGAAGTATATATTATGAAAATAAATGTATACCTATGTTTCCAAGAAGACTTACTACACTAAAGTATGCCCTAATTGAAGGCACTAATAGACTAACTGTTAATTATTATTTTTATTTTAATATATCAACCGGTTCACTTATAGATTTTAAAATCACAAATGAACCAGTCAGGATTTATAAAAACTCTACGTATAATGAATTTGATGACGCAGTTTATAAAGGTAAAGGTGAAAAAGATGTCAACCAGATTATTTATAATCTATGTGAATTATCTCCCTCTTTGGAAAAACACTTTAAAAGAGATGCAATTTTTAAAGATATAAACAAGATAAATGATCGTGACATGGGTATTAAAGTTGTATCAAACTGTATGATTATAACCAATTATTTGGGCACCAAGCAGTTTGTTGATAAAAATTTACCTTTTATGTTTAGAAATCATGTTCTTACAAATGAAAAAATTGAAACATTAAAAAATTTAAAAGAAAGATTGATTCTTTTAAATGATGATAATATTGATTATAGTAAAATATTAATAAACGAGTATCCTAAAGCGTTTTTTGATTATGTTAATATGGGTCATTCAGGATTAAATCTGCCATGTTATGGTCAAATTACTAGTCCTCTTAGAAGATATGGCGATAATATAGCAGTTATTGGAATAAAAAAGTTTTTACTTGGTTCATATACTGAAAGAGACATTATAGATTACTTAGAACTCGTCAAAAAAACTTGTATAGCATTAAACTCGAGAGCTAACTATACAAGTAAGTATGAAAAAGCTATGATTAAAAAACTAGCTGCATGATGGAAGTAATAAACTTTCATCTTTTCTTATGTGCTTGTCACCAAAATCATTATCTTTCTTGTTATAAAAAGTATATTTGTATCTTGCTTGATCATCCCAAGTAACATCTACATTTAAGTATGTATTACCTAATTTAACAATATTCCAAGCATGATCAGTTTCACTAAATCCTATAACATAGTATGTTGGTATACCTAGTTTAGTCATTATATATTGAAATGCTTTTGAGTATCCAGCACAAACACTTTTTCCTAATACTATAGCACTATAAGCAGTTTGATCTAATTTTGCATTAGTATCATATTCAACCATCGTTAGAAGTTTATCATGAACAAATCTTTCTTTATCTAAAATATCTTGATAAGCTGCTGCCTCATTAACAATCTCATCAACTTTATTATTAAAAGCATTTTTGGCTTCGTCCAAGTAATTAATTGTTTCATTGAAAGAAAGTGTAACTTCCCTTACTATATTATTTGTGTCATATTTATATGTAAAAGAGTTATCTAACCAAAATAATTCTGGATGATCATAGTATACAAACTTTACTACTTTTTCCAATGATTCTGGAGAAATATCGGCATCAGATGTAAAAGTTGCATTAGCATTGCTTGCATTAGCAAAAACTTGTTTATACATTATTTTTTCATTATCATTTAAATATGTGTAATATATATAATAGTCCTCTTCAACATATACATTGTTCCCACTTAGGCCTTTAACAAGCTCTTCATCATCTTTATATTCAAAAGCGTCAGATTTAAATTTTTTTAAATCTTCAGTGTATTTATTAAAGGATTCACTATTAACAACGTCTTGCATATATTTTGCAACTATATCAGCGCTAAGATAAAGTATTGCTAGCGTTGCTACCAAAAAGAA
>CADBSQ010000161.1 GCA_902797415.1 uncultured Erysipelotrichaceae bacterium
AAAAAATAGAAGGTTGGATTTAGTCAACCTTTTTTGTTTAAGTATTGTTTTTTTTAAAAATTTATTGTATAATCTTCTACACAAAATACGAATTTTTAGGGGGAATATAATTATGTTTGCAAAAAGAATCATAGAATTTCTAAAAGGTATGTTTTCTAGCGTTGATATTGGCTTTTTAAAAGAAGGAGACTTGATTTTTATTAATAGATATGAAAACAGAAAAGAGAAAAAAAAGTTAAAAGGGCACGAAACTGGACCCGCAGTGATAGTTAAAAAAGATGATCAAAACATATATTACCTATCATGTAGCGGTCACGAAAAGAAAAAAGAGCTCCCAATTAACAGACCTCTTCTTTCTAAAAAAGATTATCCAAAATTATCAGAGAATACCTATGTTATTCCTATTGAAATAAAAACTTTAAAACCAAAAATGTTTCTTAGATTAACAACCGAATTAACAAAAGAAGATATGAATCGTATTTATAGGGCACTATTGTTGCAAAAAGAATATCATCCGGATTATTTACCATCAGATATGGATTTTGATTATCAATATTCAGTTGGTGATATAATTAGATATGATTTTTCTAGATATTATATTATGAATCAAGATGACAAGAATTATCATGTACTAAAAATATATAGCAACGTTGGCGCTGAGAATAAAAAAAAGCTTTTAATAAATTATAGATTATACTCTATTGACTATTCACAAGAACATACAATTCCTATAGGTAGTGATATAACGCTAATAGATCATGCTAGTGAAAACATGCAAGGACTAATTAAGTCCAACTATATTGATTTTCAAATACAAGAAAAACAACGAAAAAGGGAAGAAAAAGTTCAATTACACAGAGGTATGCTAATTGATATCCATAATGATTTTTATTACGTATACGGTCAAGAAAAAACTGATTTTCTTTCATATGTGGTATATCCTTATGTAGAAAATCAATCTGGTTATAAAATTTCTATTAATAATGAAACATATTTAACATATTTTGCCAAGCATATAATTAGTAATGATGAAGCTAGTCAAGCTAGAATAATTAGTGTAGCTACAGAAGATGAAGCTACAGAAATAAAAAAGGAAAGAAGATATATCAAAAGACAATATAGAAATCTAGATGAAGGTGATGGTTCACAATTACATAGAGGTCTCCAACCTAGAGCAGTTATGACCGATGAATGTGGAAAAGAATATTTAGTAATATATAGAGGCCAAAATACAATTTATTTTGTTCCGCTTGACGATTTAACCATCAGCTATGAATATACAATAAATAATAACCAACCATTTAACTACTTCTTTTCAAGGCTTATGTCCCAATCAGAGTTTAGAAAAATAGTTAATAATCATTCATATGGAGCACAGTCTAGAAGAAAATTCTAATCGATATTTGTTGTTAAAGCTGAAGATTTATAGCTTTAACAACATTTTTCATTAGATATGCAACTGTCATTGGTCCAACACCACCTGGTACCTTTGTTATATAAGAACACTTATTCTTTACTTTTTCAAAATCTACATCACCGCATAAAGTTCCATCTTTTAATCTATTAATTCCAACATCAATGACAACTGCACCATCTTTAACCATGTCACTTGTTACAAATGCAGGCTTTCCAACAGCGGATATAAGTATATCTGCTGTTTTTGTATGTTCCTTTAAATCAACTGTTTTAGAGTGACAAATTGTAATAGTTGCATCTCTGTTAAGCATACATAAACTAAGTGGCTTTGATACAATATTGCTTCTACCAATAATAACTACATTTTTACCTCTTATTTCAATATTTTCTTCTTCCAAAAGTCTAACTATACCTAAGCTAGTACAAGAAGTTAAATTTTCTTTACCAATTAATAACTTACCATAATTGATAGGATTAAAACCATCAACATCCTTTAAAGGATTAATTTTTTCAAATACATTATCTATATTAATATGTTTTGGTACAGGACTTTGAAGTAATATACCATGTACCAAATCATCTTTATTAAGTTTATCTATTAAATTAATTAATTCTTCTTCACTAGTATTTTGATCTAAAAAATACTCTTGGCAATCAACTCCCACTTTTTGGCAAGCAATAGTTTTATTTTTAACATATACTTTTGAAGCAGTATCATTACCAACAAGTATAATTGCAAGGGTAGGAGTAATTTTTTTTAATTTAAATTTTTCTATATCAGTTTTAACTTCTTCTAATACTTTTTCACTAATTTTTTTACCGTCGATTATTTTCATATTTTCATCACCAAGAGTATTGTAACACAAAAATAAAAAAACTGACATCTAAATCAGTTTTTAAAAGTTCTTAAACATGTCAGCTTTTTTAATTTTTATAAAAGATAATATTGAAACAAAACATATAAGTATTACACTAATTAAACCAATCTCCTTAATTCCTGTTTTAGGATTAGGAGTTGTCTCAGATTTAGCTTCTGTAGCAGCACCAGCAGAATCATTTGTAAATTTTAATCTAAAGAATTCACGAAACTCCTGTGTACCTGTAAATCCTCTAACTTCTGAATTAGTACCTTGAATAACCAAAATAGGTGATAATTCTTGATTAGCAGAACCAGTAAATGTAGTTTTAGTATAAAGATTATCATCACTTATTCTGTTTAAATACCACTTATAATCATTTGAATAATTAATTGTATTTGGAACATGCTCTAATAGTTTATCAGCACTAATTGATGTTCCTGCTACCGTTACATTATCTGTTTTTACAGTAACTACTTTTTCAAGACTAGGATACAATGAAAAATCTATAGTCTTAATTTTATCAATACTTGCAGTTATCTTTTTTAGTTTTGTTAAATTTTCAAAACTAGAATTCATTTCAAACTTACTATATGATGTGTCTATATCTTCCAAATTAGCAAAGTTTCCAAGATAAAACTCTTGAAGGTTTGGCATATTAGAAATATATAATTTCTTTAAGTTTGTTGAAGGTGTAATACTTAAATAAGCTAATGCTGAATTACTAACATTCAAAGTCTCTAAGTTATTACCATCAATATCTAAATTTGCAAGTTTTCTAATACTAGCATTCAAATCCGTTAATTGGTTATTCTCAACTTTTAAAGTAAGCAAATTTTTATTTTCGCGTAAATCTAAAGTTGTTAAGTCATTATGATTTAAAGAAACATTTTGAATAGACTCTGGAAGCTTTACACTTGTTATTTGGTTGTAAGATGCTTCTAACCATCTAAGTTTTGTATTTGCTGATAGATCAACAGTCGTTATATCATTGCCACCAATATTTAATTCTGTAAGACCAGTTAACTGATTTATTCCTTCCAAACTTTGAATTGCTCTCTCATTACATGTTAAATTTGTAATGCCGCTTAATCCTTGACTATATTCATCATCTTCAGTAATACACTGATACAAATTCTCATCTGTAATACCTTCTCCACCTGCAGAATAATTGATTCTTTCGGTTGTAAATTCGTTTCTATCCATTTTTTGTATGCTAATTGGTAGAGCTATTAAACCTACAAAAAGTGGAATAAATAATTTTCTTGTTTTCATTTCATATCCTTCCTATTATAAAATAAGTATATCATATACTTATTAGATTTGCAAAAGATATTATAAAAAAAAGACTAAACTGTCTTTTTTATGAATTCATATTGTTTTTCTTAGTCTTTATAAAAATAACTAGTAATGAAATACCTATTAAAACTATACCAATTAATCCAATTTCTTTTATACCAATCTTATGCGAAGATGTCGTTTTAGTTTCATCTTTATTAGTATCATTTGTAAATTTTAATCTGTAGAATGCACGATATTCTTGTGTTCCACTAAATCCTTTTATATCAGAGTTGTTACCTTTAATTACCAAAATAGGGTATAAATCTTGATCGGACTTTCCAGAAAAAGTATTCTTTGTATACAAATTAGATTCATCCATTCCATTTAAATACCATTCTACTCCATTTGTTTGATCAATTGTCTTAGGAACATACTCCAATAGTTTATCTGTAGTAATTGATGTACCTTTTACAGATATAGTATCGGTTTTGGTGGTAACCACATTAGTTAGATTTGGATACAGAGAAAAGTCTATAGTTTTAATTTTATCAACGCTTGCAGAAATTCTTTGAAGTTTTGTTAGATTTTCAAAACTGGAACTCATTTCAAACTTACTAAAAGATGTGTCTATATCATCTAAATTCGTGAAATTTCCAAGATAAAGTGATTGAAGGTTCTCCATGCTAGATGCATATAGTTTTTTCAAATTAGTTGGTGGAACGACACTTATATAGGCTAGAGATGTTCCGCTTACTACTAAAGTTTCTAAATTGTTATTTTCTATCTCTAATCTAGAAAGAGATTTAATATTAGCAACATTTAAGCTAGTTAAGTTATTATTCTCTGCTTCAACACTAATTAAGTTTGTATTTTCATGTAAATCAAGAGTAGTTAACTTATTATGATTTAAAACTACAGATTGCATAGATTGAGGTAGTTTTATGCTTGTAAGTTGATTGTAAGAGGCTTCTAACCATCTAAGTTTAGTATTACCAGATAAATCAATAGATGTTAATTTATTATCTCCAACATTTAACTCAGTTAAATTTGTAAGCTGGTTTATACCTTCTAACGTTTGAACACCCTTAGTATAACAAGATAGATTTGTAATACCACTTAACCCTTTACTATATTCGTCATCCTCAGTAATACACTTGTATAAATTAGCATCAACAATACCTTCAGATGCTGCCGAATAGTTAATTTTTTCAGTTGTAAATTCCTGTTTTTCTATTTTCTGCATACTAATTGGAATAACAACTAAACTTGCAAGAAAAGGGACTAGTATCTTTTTATTTTTCATTTTCACACCTTCCTATTATAACAATGTTATCATTGGTAAAGTTGATATGTCAAGATATTCTAAATCATAAATTATTATTTAATTGAATGTAAGTACTAAATATGATACATTATATATGCAAAGGCGTGATTATTATGTTTAAACTAGAATCTAAATTTAAACCTACTGGTGATCAACCGGAAGCAATAGAGGCAATCGTTGAAAAGATAAAAAATGGAGAAAATGCTGTTGCTTTAAAGGGTGTAACTGGCTCTGGTAAGACTTTTACAATGGCTAATGTTATAGAAAGACTTAATAAAAAGACATTAATTTTAGCACATAATAAAACTCTTGCAGGGCAATTATACTCTGAGTTCAAAGAATTATTTCCTAATAATCATGTTGAATACTTTGTTTCATATTATGATTATTACCAACCAGAAGCTTATGTTCCATCAAGTGATACTTATATCGAAAAAGATTCAAGTATAAATGATGAAATAGATGAATTAAGACACAGTGCGACAAGTTCACTTCTTAATTATGATGATGTTATTGTAGTTGCAAGTGTATCTTGTATATATGGTATTGGTGAAATAGAAGATTATAAGAGTCATATGTTAATTTTAAGTGTTGGAGATACTATTGAAAGAAATGAGATTCTAACTAAGCTTGTTGATATGACTTACGAAAGAAATGATATTGATTTTCATAGAGGAACATTTAGAGTTAGAGGGGACGTTATTGAAATAATCCCTGTTAATGAAAAAGCAAATGGTAT
>CADBSQ010000162.1 GCA_902797415.1 uncultured Erysipelotrichaceae bacterium
CTTATTTGAACATAAAAACTGCGAAATGCAGGTAGCTGGTTCTGATCAGTGGGGTAATATCACTACAGGTGTAGATTTAATTAGTAAAAAACTTGGTAAAAAAGCTTATGCTTTTACTATGCCACTTATATTAGATGAAAACGGTAAAAAATTTGGTAAAAGCGAAGGTAATGCTTTATGGTTAGATTTAGATAAAACACCAAGTTATGATATTTACCAATATTTGTTTAATTCAAGCGATGAAAAAGTTGAAGAATACCTAAAAGTATATACTTTTCTAAGCAAAGAAGAAATCGATGAATTGATGGAAAAACATAACAAAGCACCAGAAAAAAGAGAAGCCCAAAAAGTTCTAGCGTTCGAGCTTATAAAAGACTTACATGGTGAAGAAGAAGCAAAAAAAGCTAGAGATAAGAGTGAAGCTTTATTTGGTGGTAATGCAGAATCTCTTGAAGCAACACCATCTAATTTAAAGATTGGTTCAAATGTTATAGATGTTTTAATTGATGTGCAATTAGTACCTTCTAAATCAGAAGCTAGAAGATTAATTACTCAAGGTGGTATAAGCATTAATGATGTAAAAGTAACTAGTCTAGATGAAACAATCGATGAAGAAGAAGTCTTAATCAAAAAGGGTAAAAAGAAAATACTTAAGGTTAAACTTCAAAAATGATTATCGTAATAACAGGACCAACTGCCACTGGTAAGACTCTTTTATCAGAAACTCTTGCTAAAAAATACAACGCTTTAATAGTTAACGCTGATTCAAGACAAATCTACAAGGAATTAAATATTGGAACGGCTAAACCAAATAGTAAGGAATTAGATGAAAATCATTATTTATTTGATTGTATTAGTATAAATGATGAATATAATGCATTTAATTACCAAGAAGATGTCAGAAAAATTATTAAAAAGAATCCAGATAAAAACATTATCCTCGTAGGAGGTACAGGCCTTTATATAAAGTCTGCTCTTTATGATTATGATTTTAAAAGTGACAATAAAAACAAACTACTTTATGATGCTATTTTTATAGGTTTAACCACAGATAGAGAAAACCTTTATAAAAGAATCAATGAAAGAGTTGACATAATGTTCAAACAAGGACTATTAGATGAAGCCAAAGAGCTTTTTAATAAGTATAAAGATAACAAGATATTGAATAATACTATTGGTTATCAAGAGTTTAAAGATTACTTTGATAATAAGGTAGGTCTTGATGAAGTCAAAGAAAAAATAAAAACTAATAGTCGACATTATGCAAAAAGACAATATACTTGGTTTAACAATCAAATGGATATAAACTGGATAGAAGTTAATTATGATAGTTTCGATGAAACTATTGATGAAACAATTAAACTAATCGAAACTAGATAAAACAAGTCAGGGGGACTAAAACATGGCTCGTATATATAATTTGGATATAGATAATTACATTGATGTAAAGCTATCAAAAAAAATTAGATACTACTTATTAGGTGCACTTGATGAAAATATAACTGTAGAAGAAGTTATTAACGCTTTTAATTCATCTAAAGAATATCATGATATTTCAAATTTTGCGGCTGTCAGAGTATCTTTAAAATTTCCTGTAGGAGTACTTAGATATGTATTAGATTTTAAAGAGTTGTATTCTACATCAAATATGGATGAACAAAAACTTAAAGCTTATTTAAAAGAAGTTTTGGATATATTACAAAGTAGTACTGATTTTGTACCTAAAGTAAGTATCGATGATTTAAACTTGCAAAATGGCTGGAAGACAATTTATAATTTTCTGTTCGAAGGTTTTACATACCAAATCGCGATAAGAATAGTAGGGAATGGAAATAAATATAGCTTTATCGATAGTTATCTAACAGTAAATATAACCAGTGATAAAATTACGGTTTTAGAAGATGAAAGATTTAAAGATGGTTTTAATTATTCTATAGAACGATTAGACGCCATAAATAAAGTCTTCCAAGAAGCTATATCATATATAAGGGAGAACGATTTATTTGTTAATAAAATTTCTTCAAGAAAAAAAACACAATAAAACTTACATTCTTTTATGTAAGTTTTTTAGATAATTGAAAAATTATAATAAATTTGATAAAATATAACACGTGTGGAGCACTATGCTAGTCATTAAACTATCTGAAGATGGGGCTAAAAATCCATCAAAAGTACCAATGACACTTTGTATACTTTGCTTTGGTTGCCCAAACTGGGGCTTCTATACAATTTAAGAATGAGGGATAACTACAAAGGCATGTAGCTGATAACTCCTTTATTCACGTCGCTTTAAAAATAGTTACTGGATGTGAGTGTTTTTAAGGGACCCTAGATCTAGGTAAATTAAAAATGCAAAAGCATATAAGGGTAGTCACTGATGCTTGGGAAAACCTCTAGCGTGTATATATTATAAGTATTAAAGTGCGGACTAAGTGGTAATCGAGTCACTAATTTTATTAGTTTTTTGGTTTAAAGCGAAAGCGCCAAAGAGTAATCGATGGTATTCAAAAAGAGAAAATCTACTCGACCTAAGCCGTAGCGTTGATTTATAATATACCACACATTTTTTATGATAAAAAAGGGATGATACTTATGAAGAAAAATAATAATCACAAAACTTGGATAGTAACGGTATTTGTAATTACATTTGTTTTAGCAATAATATTTAGTTTTTTGTCTAATGCAATTGCAATTAAATTAAATAATTATCTATTAAGTTTATGCCTTTTATTAACAATCTCAATAGGTGTATTTTTTGATATGATTGGAACTAGTACTATTAGTGCAAGAGAATCAACTTTTCACTCATTAAATAGTAGAAGGGTAAGAGGCGCAAGTGAAGCTATTATTATGATTAAAAATTCTGATAAAGTATCATCTATTTGTAATGATATAGTTGGAGACGTATGCGGAATAATCTCTGGTTCCCTAGGTGCCTTTTTAGCAATAAGCTTAGGAACGGAAGTAAATCCCACTGTCATAAGTATCATTATTTCTTCAATAATCTCTGCCCTAACAGTAGGGGGAAAAGCAATATTTAAACAAGTTGCTATCAAGCACGCTAATGAAATACTAATGAAAGTTAGTAAAGTATTATCTGTATTCTTTTAAGTCTATCAGATTTCCCCTTGAAAAAAATTATCCTCTAACGGTATAACTTAGTTATGATCCATCACAATAAAGACTTCTCAGCACGATTCAAAGGGAAGGATTTTTTTATGAAATTAGACAGGGATAAAAAGCTAGCATTATTTATTACGATAGTTACAATAATAGTCTTAACTGGTATAACATATACTTTCTTTTCAGCATCTGTATCAAATACAAACAATGAAAAGATTCAAACATCGACAGATGAAATAGAAGTTCCTATTAAAGATATATAAATATTACCTTATTATTTAAAATCAAATATTAAAATCACCGGAGGAAACGAAACGTTAGAAAATCCTTATACTCTTGAATAAAAAAAAGACTGCTCTAGGCAGTTTATAAAACTAGTAAACATAAAAGTCCAACGATTACTAAGTATATGGAAAACTTATATAGTTTTCCTTTTTTTACGACATCAAAGAACCAAAGTGAAGCAAAGTAAGTCATAACCATACTAGCAAGGAAACCATAAATATAAGGTCCTATTAAATGAGGTCCAATGTTTAAATCAGTAATACCTAAAACAAAAGAACCAATTGAAACAGGAAGATAAAGCATAAATGCATACTTTAGAGCATCTTCTCTTTTAAGTCCCATTAGAAAACATCCAACTAATACACTACCACTGCGACTAATCCCTGGCATAAGGGCAATCATTTGAAATAAACCAATTATAATTGCATCCTTAACAGTTAAATCTTTACCAAGTCTCTTACCATCCTTATTCTTAACAAATAAAAGGGCAAGCGCTGTTACTATAAATGATATACCAAGTAATTTAATACTAATTAATGATTCTATTTGATCTTTAAAAAGGGCTCCCACTAATCCCGCAGGGACACATCCTAAAACGATTAACCAACAATATTTAAAATCTTCCTTAATAGTTTTATTCTTTCTTTTCTTAGAATTAAATATAAATGTTAGAAATGACTTAATTAAACGTATAATATCTTCCCTAAATATAAAGAATATTGCAATAAAAGAAGCAAAGTTTAATATAATTTCAAAGTTTAAATCATTAAATGTATTTGTGTTAAACAGATATTTAAATAAAAATAAATGTCCACTTGAACTAATAGGAAGAGGCTCTGTTAAACCTTGTATTAAACCAAAAATAATATATTTAAATAGTATCATGTTATCAACTCCTATATAATTATATAATATTTTTTACGAAATATAAACTTTATTTTTTATTTACTACTTGTTAATAGTTGTAATAATTTATAAAATGGTCTTATACTATAGAGGATTATTTATATCAGACATATGAATTTTCCTCTCTTTAAATTTGACAAGAAAGCATTATAGGATATTCAAGTGTCTTTTTTAACACTTAGAGGTTGCACTCCATTTTTAAATTGACACCTTAATTTTTTTGCAAAAAAATAGATTTTGATATATAATTGTAATAATTAATAATATATATGATAAAAGATATTATAAATACTTATAATATTCACATAGTAAGGAGTCATAATTAATGAAAAAAATCACAAAAAGAAAAGGGTTTACGCTAATTGAATTACTTGCTGTTATAGCAATAATTAGTTTAATTTCAGTTATTATAATACCAAATATAACTAAAACAAGCATTAGAACTAAGGAAAATCTATATAAGACAAAAGTAAAAAGTATAGTTAAAGCTAAAAAGATGTGTGAGCAAGATGGTGAAGAAGATTGTGATGTAATCGGCGTTTTATTAGCTAAAAAGTATCTTGTGGGAGATAATGGCTCAAATTGTAATGGAAATTGTTTAAAAAATCCTGTGGATGGAACATATATGGATAATTGTTTTGTTATTTATAATGACATTTCTTGCAGCAATAGAGCAGAAAATGTTGTAAATAAAATCAAAAATATTGTAAAAGATGAACCTGATGATACTCTTGATGTAATAACAAAACCAGCCCCAGAGGGAGCAACATGTACAAATACACTTGCATATGATGGTACAAGCGACAATAACCTAAGATATGTAGGAGCAAATCCATGTAATTATGTTTCGTTTAATAATGAATTATGGAGAATCATAGGAGTCATGAACAATATAGATGATGGAACAGGAAACTTGGAAACAAGAATAAAACTAATAAGAAATGAATCACTAGGAGATTATTCATGGGACACATCAGAATCAAGTGTAGAATACAACTACGGAAACGGAGTAAATGATTGGACGCAGGCAGATTTAAATAACGAATTAAACGGGGATTATTTAGATACAACATTAACAGCAAACACAAACTGGTATAATGGAAGAAATAATCAAAAAACAGCAGAATACGATTATACAAAGGGATTATCAGCTGCAGCCCAAGAATTAATAGGAGATGCAAAATGGAACCTAGGAGGACGTAATTCAAGTGTAGCAACAGCAAGTAAATTTTATACTGCAGAGAGAGGAACAACAACATATTCAACATCATATACATGCTATGATGGAGCATGTCCAAGAGCGACCGAGTGGACAGGAAAGGTAGCATTAATGTATCCAAGTGACTACGGCTATGCCGTAGGAGGAAC
>CADBSQ010000163.1 GCA_902797415.1 uncultured Erysipelotrichaceae bacterium
AAATATAGAAGCAATGCTAAAACTGCTTCTTTTTTAATTATAAATAAATCTTAAAAGTTAACGGTTAAAAGTCACAATTGATCGCTAAAAATTATATTAAAAATATAATTGTAAATGAATATGATTCTATTAAAAAACCATAAAAAATGAAGCAATTTTAGTTTGCTTCATTTTTTTTATAAAGATTATTTATTAGTTTATTATAATCTGTATACTCTTTTATTAAGTTTGAATCAATAAGTAAGTCTTGCAAATTATTAAATAGCTTCTTTTCTATATATGGATTATCAAGCCATGTATCTGCATTTTTATATCTATCAATAATCTTTTCTAAATCATTTAAACTAGTATCTGGGAACTGTTTTAATATAACCTTGGCAATTGTCTTTGAATCATTTTTCTTAGTAAAACTTATTCCCTTGTTTAATGCTTTGGTAAAATCCTTTAACAAGTCTTTATTTTCTTTAATAAAGCTTTTTCTGGCGTTAAAAGTAGTGTAGGGCATTTCACCAGACTTTTCACCAACAGAAGCAACTACATAACCAAAACCTTGCTGTTCCATTTTAGTTGCATTTGGTTCAAATAAATTTACATAATCACCAGTTCCACTTATAAATGCACTTGATAAAGAAGCAAAATCTACACTTGTATTAATATTAACTTTTTCCTTATCTATATTCTCATGCAAAAGGGCGTTTTCAAAATTTAACTCAGGCATACCAGCAGTCCTGCCTGCTAAAACTTCTTTACCAATTAAATCGGTATATTTAAAATTATCATTCTTCTTTCTAGATAAAATAAATTGTCCATCTCTTTTAGTTAAACCGGCAAAAGATTTAATATAATCCTTTTCTCCTTCATTATAAACATATATTGTTGCTTCTGGGCCACAAAAACCAACATCTACTTCACCACTTAGAACAGAAGATATAACATTATTAGCGCCACTTATTAAACTTAAATCAATATCAATACCATATTCATTAAAATATCCTTTTTCAATAGAAACATAAAAAGGAGTATAAAAAACACTATGAGTAACTTCTCCAACTCTTATTTTCTTAACATCTGTTTTCTTCTTATCAAATAACATAAAAATGCTGATCAAAACTATTAAAAATACTCCTATAAAATATAGGAAAAACCTTTTCATAAAAACACCTTCCTCTACAGTATTATATACAGATTATTAATAAGGTTTACTTTTTTTATTTTTTCTTGTACAATTATATTGGTGAATATATGGAAAGTATAGTTGGAACAATTAAAGAAAGAAAATATGCAGTTAGATTATTATTCTTTATTCTATCAATGTATTTGGCCGCATTTGTATATAACATTATACTTGTACCAAATAACGTTGTTGTTGGAGGATTAATGGGTGCATCTATTCTTGTTAAAAATATATTTGGAATAAGTACTACAGTTTTTATAGATATAGCGGATGCTATATTAGTAGTTATGGGATTTATATTTTTAGGCTTTAGAAATGCATTTAGAAAAATGCTTGGTTGCATTGTATTTCCAATAGTTTTAACAGGTAGCGCATTTATTACCCATGGAATCAACTTAAATATCGAATCTGTAGCATTAAGTCTTACTTTAGCAGCATTAATCTATGGGTTTGCACTTGGAATAATTGAAAGATGTGGATTTTCTGTATTTGGGCTTGATATAGCAGTTGATATAATATCAAAAAAAAGAACTGCTCCATCATTCAAGGTATCACTTGCAATAAATCTTTCTATTGTTTTTATTGCTATGATTGTTTTATCACCAATTAATATTCTTTATTCAATTTATTTTATTACAATGACACATATTGTATCAAACGCTGTCGTATATGGTACTAGTACTATGAAAATGGTTTACATCATTTCAGATAAGGACGATGAAATTGAAAAATATTTAGATGACTTAGATAAAGTTACAATGACTCATATGAAGGTAAAAGATGGAATATTTATGCAAAAAAAGCAAATGCTTTTATGTATCGTTCATAATGCAAATTACACAAGATTAAAAAATAATGTATTAAAAATAGATAAAAATGCTTTTTTAGTTACAAGTAAATGTTTTGAATTAGAAAGCGTAAACAACTATAGTATTTTACCATTTTAATGTAAAAATAATTAAAGTATGTTATAATAAGTAAGAAAATAGAGGTGTGTAAAGTGAGTTTTATAGAATTACATGATGTTTATAAGATTTATAAAAACGGTGTAACAGCTGTTGCTGGCATGAATTTAAAAATAAAAAAAGGAGACTTTGTATTTGTGATTGGACCAACTGCTTGTGGTAAATCTACATTTATAAAAATGCTTTATAGAGAAGAAAAACCAACTAAAGGAAAGGTATATGTTGGAGGTATTGATGTTGCCAAATTAAAGAATAGTAAAGTTTACAAATTAAGAAGGAAAATAGGAATAGTCTTTCAAGATTATAAACTTCTTCCAAAGCTTACTGTTTATGAAAACGTAGCATTTGTATTAGAAAGTTATGGATATAAAAAATCTCAAATTAAACCTAAAGTAGTATCTGCTTTAACTCGTGTAGGACTTAAAGAAAAAATAAGAAGCTTCCCTCATGAACTAAGTGGAGGCGAACAACAAAGAGTTTGTATTGCTAGAGCCATCGTAAATAGACCAAAAGTTCTCGTTTGTGATGAGCCTACAGGTAATCTAGATCCAGATACTTCTAAAGAAATAATGTCTGTAATTGATAGAATAAATAAAGAATTGGGCACAACAATTATTATGGCAACACATGATAGAGATATAGTTAATAGAATGAAAAAAAGAGTTGTATCAATTAAAAACGGAGTAATTGTTGGTGACTATGAGAAAGGAAGTTATGTTGTAGATGAAACCGCTTAGAATATTAAGACGAAGCTTAAATAATGCAATCAAAAGTGTTTTTCGTAATTTAAGTTTAAGTATAGCTTCTATATCATGTATTGTTATAACACTTGTATTAGTTGCATTTTCTATAATGCTAAGTAGCAACATTAATAACTTTACTAGTGATATAGAAAAAGATTTAACAATCGTTGCTTTTGCTAAAAAAGATGCAACTAGTGAAAACATTGATCAAACAAGAGATGAACTAGAATCAATTCCAAACATTAAAAAAATCAATTATAAAAGTAAAGATAAAATAAAAAAAGAAATGATTAAGGATAACGAAGTATTTGAAACCATTATGTCTGAATGGGATGAAGATGAAAATCCTTTACAATCAAGTTTTGTTATCACGGTTAAAAACGTTGATAAAATAGGAGAAACTGCTAAAACATTAGAAAATCTTGAATATATAGATAATGTTAAATATGGTGAAGGAATGGTTGAAGATTTAATAGGTGTATTTAAAATTATTAAAAAAATCACCATTATAGCCGTAGTTGCTTTAATCTTTGTTACAGCATTCTTAATAAGTAATACTATTAAAATTACGATTTACTCAAGAAAAAAAGAAATAGATATAATGAGACTTGTTGGAACTAGCAATACTGTAATTAAATTACCATTCTTATTTGAAGGTTTATTTCTGGGATTACTTGGTAGTATAGTTCCAATACTTATTACAATTTATGGATACGTCTTCTTTTATGAGAAAATGCATGGTGTAATTTTTACAGATATTATTACATTAATTAATCCATATAATTTTGTATTTAAAGTTAGCTTTGTACTATTAATAATAGGAGGATTAGTAGGTATGTTTGGTAGTTATAAAGCTGTTAGAAAGTATTTGAAAATATGATGAAAAAATTATTTATTACATTTATACTTTTACTAATAATTATTCCTAGTACGTACAAAGCAAAAGATGCTAATACATTAGGCGAGCTAAGAAGCCAATTAGCAAGTTATAAAGCAAAGCAATCGGCGACTAACTCTAAGAAAAATCAAACTCAAAATGAAATAAATGAAAATAAAAACGATGTTTATAAAAAACAAAAAGAAATAGAAGATAACAAAGTTAGAATAAAAGAATCAAAAGAAGAAATAGAAAAATTGGGCGTTGAAATAGACGAGACCAAAGTTAAAATAGAAGAAATCATGAGAAACTATGAAAAATCTAGTGGTGATAATATATATCTTGAATATATATTTGGTGCAACTAGTATATCAGACTTTATTATTAGATATAGTATTGCAAGTCAATTAGCTTCGTATAATGATGATCTATTAAATGACTATAAAAATAAACTAGATGAAACAACAAAACTTAAAGAAGAATTACAAACAAGAGAAGGTGAACTTGATAAACAAATCAAAGAACTTCAGGTAGCAATAGGTAAATTAGGTGAAGAAGTAAAACAGTTATCTGATGAATCACTATCTTATAAAGATCAGATTTCATCTACAGAAGAGCTTATCAATCAATATGTTAAAATGGGTTGTGGTGAAAATGAGGCTATTGATAGATGTGTCAGCAGACATACTTCATCTTCATCATCAAGCGGAACATATAGCGGAAGTGTTTCAACGCCATCAGCAAGCGGATTTTT
Organism: uncultured Erysipelotrichaceae bacterium; assembly: GCA_902797415.1. GTDB lineage: Bacteria > Bacillota_I > Bacilli_A > RF39 > UBA660 > RUG11867. Next base: position 4,514 of record CADBSQ010000163.1, read on the forward strand.
AAGACCATTAAATAGAGGTGTAGTAACAAGTTACTTTGGTTATAGATATCACCCAGTAACAGGCGTTTACAAGCTTCACAGCGGAGTTGATATAGGTGGTAATTCAGAAGGAACTAATGTTTACTCTATAGCACCTGGTATGGTTGGTAAAATAATTAGAAGAGCTAGTTGTGGTGGAAACCAAGTATTTGTATATCATACAGTTAATGGAACAAAGTATACAAGTGTTTATATGCATCTTTATTCAATAAACGTATCAGTTGGCCAAACAGTTAGTGCCTATACAGTAGTTGGAACAGTAGGTGGTGGTACAACCTATTATGACTCATGTTCTACAGGAGCACACTTACACTTATCAATGGCAACAGGTTGGTATGGTAGTACATATGTAGATTATTCAACCTATATCGCTAGGTTATTTGATCCAAGAACATTCCTTGGTATACCATCAATGGGAGTATACTTCTACTCTAGATAATGCTCTACTGTAAACAAAAATATACAGTAAACATAATAAAGTAGGAGGACTAGAATGAATAAGGAATATAAACTAAGTAAAAGAGATAAAAAGTTAGCTATATTTATAACAATAT